>JAGAMQ010000039.1 GCA_017624645.1 Oscillospiraceae bacterium | reverse complement strand
CATGGGCTTCGACGAGAAGGGCCGTGCAAACTTCAGCCGCAAGGACGCCCTGAAAGAAATGGAAAACCAGTAATCCCATAAAATTACCGCCCGATGCAGCAGCATCGGGCGGTTTCCATTCGAGCACAAGATTGGTGTTTTACAGAGGGGACTGCTTGATCTTGGCGTAGCGCCGGGGGTATGCTTTGGGGGTGGGAGCCACCTTGCGCAGGACGATCACCGCATGGTCGGTGCCGTCCACCGGGAAATCCGCTACCTTTTCCAGCTTCAGTCCCAGCTTGGAGATGGCGTTCTTTGCCTCGGCAAGCTCTTCCCGGGCGGCGGTGCCCTTCATGGCAAGAACCAGTCCACCCACCTTTACATAAGGGGCGGTGAGTTCCAGTAGGATATTCAGACGGGCAACGGCACGGCTGGTGGCAACATCGTATTGCTCCCGGCGGTCAGCCACGGCTTCTTCTGCCCGGGCGGTGATACATTCTGCCTTTACACCCAGGGAGGGAAGCACTGTTTCCAGCCAGTTCATCCGCTTGCCCAGAGAATCCAGCAGGGTCAGCTCTGCTTCGGGACAGGCGATCTTCACCGGTACGCCGGGAAAACCGGCGCCGCAGCCTACGTCAATGATCCGCTTGCCGGAAAGCTCTGTCAGGGTCAGCAGGCTCAGACTGTCCAGCAGGTGCAGCCGTGCTACCTGCTCCGGCTCGGTGATGGCGGTAAGGTTCATTACCTTGTTCTGCTCCACCACTGCAGCACCGAAGTCACAAAGCTTCTGACGGATGTCCTGGGGGAGGGAGAGTCCCAGCCGGGGAAGACCGGCGTCCAGGGCGGTGCGCATATCAGCCATTTTTCTTCTTATCCTCCTTCTCCATAGGGGTGACCTCCGGTTCCTGGTAGGTCAGGTCCACCTTGGAGGGGTCCTTGGGGTTGAAGGGGTCTTCCTCCTGCTCGTGCAGGGGGGTGATGAACGACTGAATATACCAGCTTGCCAGCATGTCCGGGAAGCTGTTCCCTGAGGGCTCTTTGTACGCTCCGAAGAAATCCTTATATTCTGCAATATCCCGGCGCAGGGTGTCGGAGATGTTGGCGTCCAACTCCTTTGCCGCTGCCTGGGCAGTGGTGGTGGGGATGGCAGAGAGGGTTTGGTAGCAGTGGTAATAGGCGATGCAGTAGCCGCTGTACTGGAATTCCGGGGCCGGGTTGGCGATACATGCCATGTAGGCGGCATATTTTGCTTCTTCCTCCCGGGAAATGGTCATCCGCTTTGCCATTTCCTTACACATGGCAAAGGGCATGGCGATGGCAGGAACCTTGGTGTTTACGGCAGCCTCGCCGGTGAGGGCCACGGTGACACCGGATTCTCCCTTTGTGCCGCCGTTGAGCTTCTTTACGGGGACGGTGGAGCCGGCAAACAGGGAGATTGCCTGCTCGTAGGTCAGCACCCGGAAGCCTTCTCCTGCCATTTCTGCCAGTTCCTCAAAGGTATGCTGGGTCAGCTTTGAGGATGCCTCTCCGGCAAGGGCGTTTGCCTTGTCCCGGTAGTAGGCGGTAGCTTCGCTAAGCTCCGATACAGTATAGTCAGTCATGGTCAGACGGATGTCCTCTGCGATGGGGCCGGTGTATTCGTTCAGTCCGTACAGACCGGTGGACAGCAGGTTCATAAAGCTGACGGCTGCCAATACCCAGCCCAGCCACTGCACAGGATTCCACTTCAGCACGATCATCAGCACAATGCTGGCAACGCCGCCGCCGATGAGCAGCAGCAGAAGCACTTGCCACAGGCAGGCAGCGGTACCGCTGCTCCACTGGGAAAGGGAGGTAATGATCAGTCGGGTCATATAGGGATAGACCATGTCGATGAGGACAGAGTGGGTTTGGGCAAACTGGGTCAGCGCCCAAGTGATGACGGCAAGGATGCCTGCCACCAAAAATCCGCGCCAATATTTCAAAGGAAACGCCTCCTTAAATCACAAAGGTGATACCATATCAAAGTATAGTATAGCACACTTTTCTCCGCTTGTCTTCCCCTAAATTGTGAATTTTTTGCACAGTATGAACGATTTATAAATTTATTCGCCTGTTTACAGCTTGTTCACACAGGAAAAATATGATATAGTCAAGAAAATCGGGGAGGTGCTGCTGTGTTTGGATATGTCCTTGCTAATGTACCGGAGCTGACCAAGGAGGAAAAACGGCGCTACAGCGCGGTGTACTGTGGTGTTTGCAGGAAGATCCGGGAGCGTTCCTCCCACATCGCCCGGCTGGGCCTCAGTTACGACATGGCATTTCTGGCGCTGCTGCTCATGAGCCTGTATGAGCCGGAGGAAAGCACCCGCAGCCGCGCATGCATGCTTCATCCTCTGCGCCGCCGGACGGAAAGTGACTGCATACAATATGCGGCGGATATGAATGTGCTGCTGCTGTACCATAAATGTATGGACGATGTCCGGGACGAGGGGAAGGTTTTGGCCCGGCAGCTGGCAAAGTATCTGGAGCCGGCGCTGCCCGGACTGGAAGCCCGGTACCCCCGGCAGTGCGGGGCGGTCAAGGACTGTCTGCAGGTCCTTTCCCGGCTGGAGGAGGAAAACTGTCCGGAGCCGGAT
>JAGAMQ010000038.1 GCA_017624645.1 Oscillospiraceae bacterium | reverse complement strand
GGCATAGAAAAAGCCCCTTAAGGGGCGGCCCGAGAAAGGAATGCGGTCGGCAAACCGTTCGGGGCCCCTTTAGGGGCAATAGTCTGTAAAATGCCCTTCTAGGGCTTAATCAAGCCTCCGGCTTAGCCGGAGGTTTTGACTTTATTCTTCGTCGGGCTTTTCTGTGGTGGTCTCTTCTTTTCCGGCATTGACGAACTTCATCAGCTCTTCACCGGTGATGGTCTCCTTTGCCAGCAAATACCCGGCCACCTCATCCAACAGCTCCCGATGCTGGGTCAGAGTATTCACCGCATCCTCATAGCATTGGTTCAGAAGCTTCTGCACCGCCTGATCGATCTGGGCGGAGGTGTCCTGAGAGCAGTCCAGATAGGTCTGTCCGTCCAGATACTGATTTGCCACAGAGGCAGGTGCCATCAGCCCCAGCTCCTGACTCATGCCATACAGGGCGACCATGTTCCGTGCCAAAGCGGTGGCCCGCTGGATGTCGTTGGCGGCACCGGTGGTCATGGTGGCAAACACCACCTGCTCCGCGGCTCTGCCACCCAGCAGAGAGCGCAAATTGGTGGTCAGCTCCTCCCGGGTAGACAGGTATTTCTCCTCCTCGGGCAGATACAGGGTATAGCCCAAAGCACCCTCGGTGTGGGGAACAATGGTGATCTTGGTTACGGGGGTGTCTTCTTTGTAAAGAGCGGAGATCAGTGCGTGACCCACCTCATGGTAAGCCACCATCCGCTTTTCCGTATCCGTAAGGACGGTGTTCTTCTTTTCCGTACCTGCAATGACCGTTTCAAAGGAGATCAGCAGATCCTCCTGATTTACCGCCTTTCTGCCGTTACGGACAGCACGCAAAGCCGCTTCGTTCACCAGATTGGCAAGGTCGGCACCTACCGCACCTGCAGTGGCCTGTGCGATTTTCTGCAGATCCACATCCTCAGAGAGCTTGATCTTCCGGGTGTGAACCTTCAAGGTGTCCAGTCTGCCCTGAAGATTGGGGCGGTCCACTACGATTCGCCGGTCAAAACGGCCGGGCCGTAGCAGTGCCTTGTCAAGGATCTCCGGGCGGTTGGTGGCGGCAAGACACACGATGCCTTTGGAGGAGTCAAAGCCGTCGATCTCGCCCAGCAGCTGATTCAGGGTCTGCTCATGCTCGGAGTTCCCGCCGTACCGGGAATCCCGGGAGCGGCCCACGGCATCGATCTCGTCGATAAAGATGATGCAGGGTGCCACCTTTGCTGCCTGATGGAAAAGATCCCGGACCCGGCTTGCACCAACGCCTACAAACATTTCTACGAAATCCGAACCGGAGATGGAGAAGAAGGGAACATTGGCTTCACCTGCCACTGCCTTGGCAAGAAGGGTCTTGCCGGTGCCGGGGGAGCCTACCAGCAAAGCACCCTTGGGCAGCTTTGCGCCGATCTCCGCATACTTCTGGGGATTGTGCAGGAAGTCAATGATCTCCTGCAGGGATTCCTTTGCTTCGTCCTGGCCCGCCACATCCTTAAAGGTGACGCCGGTCTGCTTCTCCATATACATCTTGGCCTTGCTGGAGCCGATGCCGCCCATAAAGCCCTCGCCGCCCATTCGTTTGGTCATGATGCTCATGACACCGAAGATCAGTCCGAACATGACCACATAGGAAAGAATGGTCATAAGCAGGGAATTGTCCTTGGGGATATCCTGATCCACCTTGACGCCCTGTGCTTCCAGCTCGTCGGCAAGGGCCCGGACATCTCCGTAGGGAAGACCCGTGAAGCAAGCCTTCTGCTGGGAAGGGTCCTTTGCGGCCATTTCCTTGGTCATGTAAACGATCCGGTCGGAATAGAGCATGACCTCGGAAAGATTTCCTGTGTTCATTTCCTCCCGGAACTCGGTGTAGGTGGTGTGGGTGTATTGACTGTTGGAAATTGCGGTGATTATGAAATTTCCGATCAGGATCAGTCCCACAGTGATTAGCAGCGCCGCCCAGATACTGACCTTGGGCTTTTTTCCGCCGCCTTGGCTGTTTTTCTTCTGATCGTCCTGCTGGTGCTCCATAAGCATCTCCTCCTGTAGCTTGTTTTGCCCATAATAGCATATTTTTTATCCCGATGCAATGAAAGAAGTATAACTTTCGGGTAAACTTTCTGTTAATTCCGGCTCTTTGAAAAAATAGCAGTTGTAGGCGGGCGAAAAATCTGTTACAATATACAAAAGTATGCAAACTTCAAAGAAAGGTTGAAGAGTCATATGAAAGAAAGAAGATACCGCAAGGAAGACCTGCAGCCACTGGAGGCTGTGGAAGGTCAGCTGGAAGGCCGCAATGCTCTGACAGAGGCGCTGAAGAGCGGCCGGACCATCGACAAGGTGTTCATTGCTGCCGGAGATACGGACAAGGGCCTGCACCGACTGGCTGCCCAGGCAAAGGAGGCAGGGGCTGTGGTGGTGCCTGTGGACCGGCGCCGGCTGGATACCATGAGCGTGACTCATTCCCACCAGGGCATCATCGCGTTGGCTGCAGCCCGGGAATACAGCACTGTGGAGGAGATCCTGCAAACGGCCCAGGATCGTGGGGAAGCACCTCTGATCGTTATATGCGATGAGCTGACAGATCCTCACAACCTGGGTGCTATCCTGCGAAGCGCCGAATGTGCCGGTGCCCACGGTGTGATCATTCCCAAGCGCCGCAGCGTGGGTATGACAGCAGTGGTGGCAAAGGCATCTGCCGGGGCGGTGGAGTATATGAAGGTGGCACGGGTAACCAACCTGAATACCACGATAGAAGAACTGAAGCAAAAGGGTGTATGGGTGTTCGGCACCGCGGCAGAAGGCTCTGAGCCTATGTATCAGGCGGACCTCACCGGCCCTACGGCCATTGTCATCGGTTCTGAGGGCGACGGTATGAGTCGTCTTGTTCGGGAGAACTGTGATGTAATGGTGCATATTCCCATGAAAGGGAAGATCAGCTCTTTGAACGCATCCTGTGCGGCAACGATCTTACTGTACGAAGCGGTGCGCCAGCGTCTGAACTGACAGGAGGAGAAGCTATGGATGAACTGGAGAACCAGGAATTTAGCTTGGAGGATATCCTAAAGGAATTCGGCGGCGGGTTGACGGAAGAGGAACAGTCCTTGGTGAAGGAAACCCGGGAAGAAACGCCGGAGCAGCCTGCAGAGGAAGCTTCCGGAGAGCCGGAGCAGGAGCAAGAACCGGAGCAAGAACCGGAGCCGGAGCAAGAACCGGAGCCGGAGCAGCCTCGGGAGGAAGAACCTGCCGCCCAGGAGGTCACCGGTAATACGGTCCGGTTGGTTTCCGGCAAGTTCGGCAAGGGCTTGGTGCGCAATGCGCTGCCCATTGAAGAAGAGGAAGAAGAACAGCCGGCACCTGTGCCACCTCAGCCGGAAAAAGCAGAGCCTTTCTCCGAGGGGTGGGAACCGGAGTATGAGCAGCCTATTTCGGAATATACACCCCCTCCCATTCCGTTCCCTGCCCGTTCCCGGCTTCGGGAGCTGAAGCGGGATCTGGTGGCAGGTCCGGAGAAGCGGTACTATTCCCTTTTGGAAAAGGGTTTGGGCAAGCTGCAGACAGCGATTTTTTTCAGTGCCATGGCAGTGTTGCTGTCTGCGGCCACCACGGCGCTGTATGCTTTGGGCTTTATCCCCCCGGAGCGTGCAAAGCTAATGGTGTTCGTGCAGGTTATGGCAATGCTGGTGTGCGCCCTTTTGGGCAGCTATCAGATTTTGGAGGGCCTGGCGGATCTGAAGAACAGGCGATTCTCTCTG
The DNA here is from genome assembly GCA_017624645.1 of Oscillospiraceae bacterium. Taxonomy (GTDB): domain Bacteria; phylum Bacillota; class Clostridia; order Oscillospirales; family Oscillospiraceae; genus Faecousia. The sequence goes on along the minus strand of JAGAMQ010000038.1, from coordinate 2,382 downwards.
AATACATTTTTGGTGTTTACCTTCCTTTTGTGCTGCGCAGACAGTGTTATGTGCTTCCGGGAACAGCGGATGCCCTGCTGTGCGGCCTTCGGATTGCAGATGACCATGTCCCTGTGGAGCAGCTATCAAAAGCGCAACACCGAAATGGGACAGATGGATACCATGCGCAAAGCCACCCGGCTGGACGCCTTGGGCACCACCCCGGACTACTATGACGGGATCGACGGGCTGCTGCAGGGAGAAGGACAGGTCAGTGACTTTATGGATCAGTACCGGTCTTCTTCCAAGCTGGAGAAGGTGATCTCCGTGTATGCGCTGGTGGCGCTGTGTATCAGCATAGCGGCTGGAATCCTTGCCGGTGTGCTCCACGGCGTGTCCATGGGAATACAGGTGGCAGCAGTGACCACTTTGGCTGCGGTGCCTGCGTCTATGTTTGTGACCATGAGCCGCCCCATGGCGGTGCTGGAGCGGCGGCTCCACGATTTGGGCGCGGTGCTGTGCGGCTGGCAGGGTGTGGAAGGTTTGTGCCGGAAGCTGGTGTTCCCTCTGGATCATACGGACCTGTTCCCTGGGGGTGCGGTAAAGCTGAACGGTGTAAAGTTCTTTGGCGACCGTGAATCCGATCAGGTGGTGGCGTACTGCGCCAGCCTTATCGCCCAGGATGGCGGCGGTTTGGAACCCATCTTCACCCACTTGATGGAAAGCCGCAATGCAGCGGCATATCCTGTGGAGGAATTCCGTGCCTACGGCAACGGCGGTATCGGCGGTATTATGAATGAGGAGCCGGTGCTGGTGGGGACACTTCCTTTTCTCAAGGAAATGGGTGTGGAGGTTCCCGGGAATATTCGCGTCAGTCATGCCATCGGCATCAGTGTGGATGGGGAGTTGTGCGGCCTGTTTGCTCTTGCTTACGATAAGGTAAGGGGCTCGGCTGCAGGACTGGCCACGCTGTGCGGCTACCGACGGCTGTGGCCTGTGCTGACCACCGGTGACTTTATGCTTACCGATACCTTCCTCCACGGAAAATTCGGCATCAATCCCCGGAAGGTGCTGATGCCGGAGTATGACCTACGCCGGGAACTGCAGGAAAAGACCTTGGAGCCGGGATCGCCTGTGTATGCCATGTCTACCGCAGAAGGGCTGGCACCCTTTGCCTACTGTGTTACGGGAGCAAGGGCTGTGAAGTCCGCCTGTAAGGTGGGTGTGGCGGTGCATATGGCAGGGGGCATTATGGGAATTTTGATGATGCTTGTGCTGGCGGTTTTGGGCCGCGGGGAGCTTCTCAACCCGGTAAGCATGTTCCTGTATGAGCTGATTTGGATGGTTCCCGGTCTGCTCATTACCACCTGGACCCGTTCCATATAACAAATGATACCTCTCGCCCGGACGCCTCTGCGTCCGGGCGATTTTCTATTAGCCAACCCTTTTGACAGAAATATGGGTGTTTATACTCGAAAGACATATGTTTTTTGAAGTTTTGCGGAAATTTGCAAAATTAACAAATTGGGCATTGAAATTGTTGTGGCTTTCGTGTATAATGTCTGTATTATGGTGCTTGGCACCCGATACGACCAATGGAGGGCGGGTGCCTTCCCGAAAGGAGATTCAATACATATGATCACTGCTAATTCTATCCGTAATATTTGCTTGCTGGGACACAGCGGCAGCGGTAAAACCGCGCTGGCTGAGAGCCTGCTGTATATGACCGGTGCCATCGATCGGATCGGCAAGAACGCCGACGGAAATACCGTGTGCGACTACGATCCCGAGGAGATCCGCCGTAATATTTCTATTTCCACCGCAGTAGCACCCATTACCTATAACGGTGCTAAGATCAACCTGCTGGACACTCCCGGCGGCTTTGATTTCTCCGGTGCTGCCATGGAGGCCCTCCGGGCTGCCGATGCTGCCATTTTGGTGATCTCCGCCAAGGACGGTATCACCGTTGGCTTCGAGAAGGCATGGAAGTACTGCGAAGAGCGGAATATGCCCCGTTTTATTTATATCTCCAAGGTTGACGAGGACAATTCCGACTACAATGCTACCTTCAACGCCCTGCGTGAGAAGTACGGCAACAAGGTGGCTCCTGTTGTGGTTCCCATCTGGGATGCCAACCGTAAGGTTACCGGTATCATCGACGTGCTGAACAAGCGCGCCTACGAGATGCAGAATCTGAAGCGGGTGGAGATCGAGGTCCCTGAAGGCAAGGAAGATGTCATCACTGAGTTCAACGATGCGCTGAAGGAATCTGTTGCCGAGACCAGTGAGGAATTCATGGATAAGTTCTTCGGCGGAGAGGACTTCACCTATGCCGAAATGATCAAGGGTATGCATAAGGGTGTGCTGGATCACACTCTGTACCCGGTTCTGTGCGGCTCCGGT
>JAGAMQ010000037.1 GCA_017624645.1 Oscillospiraceae bacterium | reverse complement strand
TGCATGGGGAACTTAACATAAACGGAAGTACAGGGATCATCCCTGTACTCAATGTCCGCCTCAGCAACCGCAGTAGCACAGAAAGGACACCAGGTAACGGGCTTCAGACCCTTGTAGATATAGCCCTTGTCGAACATGCGGCCAAAGACTTTGACTTCCTGTGCCTCAAAGTGACGGTCCATGGTGCGGTAGGGATGCGCCCAATCACCCACGACACCCAAACGCTTGAAGCCACCCATCTGCTTCTGGATGAAGTCCTCAGCAAATGCTTCGCAAGCGGTACGGAATTCGGGCACAGTCATATCCTTATTCAGTTTCTTCTTGGAAGTTTCGATGGCGCGCTCGATAGGCAGACCGTGGTTATCCCAACCGGGCACATAGGGGGTGTAGAAACCCATCATAGCATGGCTGCGGACGATGAAGTCTTTCAAGGTCTTATTCAGAGCATGGCCCATGTGAATGAAACCGTTGGAGAAGGGAGGGCCGTCATGCAGAACGAAGGGGGGCAGATCCTTATTCTTTTCCAACATTGTGTTGTACAGGTCCTGCTCTTCCCAAGCCTTCAACATGCCGGGTTCACGGGCAGGCAGACCGGCCTTCATGGGGAAGTCGGTCTTCGGGGTAATGATCGTGTTTTTATACTCCATTTGAATACCTCCAAAATGTTTACATAAAAATACACCTTTGCCTCTATCAAGAGACAAAGGTGCGTAATTACCTCTGCGGTACCACTCTTGTTCTGACCCTGGGGTCAGCACTCGTGTGCGCGTTAACGGGCGCTGCCGGCACAGCCTAATGCAAAAGGTTCGGTGTGCAGCTCAGAGGTGATATGAAGCATGTCCCGGCTGCCTTGCACCAAACGGCAGCTCTCTGATAGCGGGATGGATGCATCACGCGTCCTCATCATAGCGATTGGATGATAATTACTTGTTGTCGCTTCCCTGGGGATAGTTCCGACCAAACTGTAACTGACCAAACTTACTGGTGGTGGTTTCAGCCGTGGGATGCTGGGGAGCGGCAGTGGGAGCGGTATCCTCGGTGGTTCCTACCAATGCCTGCAGACTGGCCTCAATCTGGCTTGCCACCGCGTCGGTATTGGGATCCGCAGGAGTACCGGCTTCTGTCTTGTCAAAGTCAAATGCGGCAGTGGCCTGAGAGGTGGTAGAGGGGCGGTTGGCGGTTTTGATCCGCTCCAGAGCCTGAATACAGGTGCGGATTTCTTCCTGCAGTGCTTCGATCTTGGCGGCAGCAGCCTGCTTGGCTTCCTCTACCCGGGCATTTTCTGCAGCGATCAATGCGTCGGCATTTTTTGCATTTTCCGTGGCAGCGGCATTGGCGTCGATCAGCATCTGTGTGCATTTTGCTTCCGCTTCCTTGACCATTTTGTCGCAGGTCTTCTGGGCGTTCACAATTGCATCACGCATGCTGTCTTCGTTGTTACGGTATTCCTCAAGCTTTGCAACCAGGATCTTCATCTTACTCTTGAGGATTGCATTCTCTTTGTACAGGGTGACATAGTCCTCGGTCAAAGGCTCCAGGAATTCGTCTACCGACTGCATATCATAGCCGCCGAAGGTGGCACGGCTAAAAGAGATCTGATCGATCTGTTGGGGTGTAAACATACTGTCTATATCCTCTCTCTAAATATTAGAGGTAGCTTTCGACCTCTGCCTGAATGTTTTCCAGATCACCGGTAATGCTCATATTGTGGGGGCAGAAGAGGTAGGTGCTCTGTGCAATCTTCTTTACGGTGCCGTTCAGGGCGTATACACTGCCGGAGAGGAAATCCACCACCCGGCGGGTCAGTGCCTTGTCCACGTTTTCCATATTCAGAATGACAGCCTTCTTCTTGCACAGCTCATCTGCGGCTTTGGCGGCATCATCGAAGGACTTGGCATGGAAGAGCACAACTTCCTGCTTGTTACCGGTGCTCATGTTCAGGACTTGTCCGCTGAAAGCGCTGGATGCTGCAGTGGACTGGGGAGCGGAAGCGGCGCTGACGCCTGCTTCTACGCTGTCGTCAGAAGCAAAGGGAGAAGGACGGCGTCTGCGGGGAGCAGCTTCTTGAGGTTCTTCAAAGCCCTCCAGATCGTCCTCGTAATCATCATCGTAGTCCTCGTCGGAATAGGGCTGGGCAAACTTCTTCACATTGTCCCAAAAACTCATATGTCTGTTTCCTCCTGTATGTTCAAATCATCTTTGACTTATTTAGAATAGTCCCGGGCGCCGAAGATGGCGGTGCCTACACGAATCATGGTGCTTCCGCTCATAATGGCACTTTCGTAATCGTCGGACATACCCATAGACAAAACGCTTGCTTCTATATTATCGTATTTTTTTGCCGTTATGTCAACAGAAAGCTTGTACATTTCTTGAAAAAATTTGTCATTTTCTCCGGGATTTTGACAAATTGGGGGAATTGCCATAAGACCCAGGACTTTAACATTGGGGAATTGAGAGATGTGGGGGACCAGTTCCCATACTTCGCTCACGGAAAAACCGCTCTTGCTTTTCTCTGCAGCAATATTGATCTCAAGAAGAATGTGCTGACAGATCCCCTGCTTGGCAGCTTCCTTTTGGATTGCCTCCAGAAGGCGGAGAGAATCCACACTTTGGATCAGATCTACCTTTCCCACGACCTGTTTGACCTTGTTGGTCTGCAGATGTCCGATGAAGTGGACAGGGGCTCCCTCATAGGCATTTTCCCCCAGTTTTTGCGTCAGCTCCTGTACTCTGTTTTCTCCGCAGCAGTCTACGCCCGCAGCAATGGCCTGGCGTACATTTTCTGCGTCGTTCATTTTTGTGGCTGCACACAGCAGAATTTCCTTGGGGTTTCTGCCTGCTTTTTTGGCGGCTTCATGGATCTTGCCGCGAATTACGGCAATGTTTTCAGCAATGGTGTACATATCTTTCATCCTTTTGATTTGGGCAAAAAAAGGCGACGAAGCAATGCTCCGCCGCCTTTTCTTTAAGCCGTTGTTTGGGACACGGCTTTCAGCGATCGAATGGGGGCAAGGGTGGAAATGGCATGCTTGTAGATCATCTGCTGCTTGCCGTCAGTTACCAACACCACAACAAAGCTGTCAAAGCCTGTGATGGTGCCCCTGAGCTGAAAACCGTTCATGAGAAACAAGGTCACCGGGACTTTGTCCCTGCGCACCTCGTTTAGAATGGCATCCTGGAGATTGGTTTGTTCAGACATATGTATTCCTTCTTTCTTCCGTCGATTTGGGATACATATATCCTAGCATTGTTCAGTTGTCAAAATCCGCAAGAATTTGTCGTGCCCGGAGAAGAATTTTAGCGGAATCTTCACCGGTTGCCCGACGGAGCCAATGGATCCGTGAATTTCGGCGGAACCATGTAAGCTGTCGTTTGGCATAATGCCGGGAGGCCTGCTGTACCTGTGCTGTCGCTTCTTCTATGCTGCAGCGGCCTGCCAGGGCGTCCAGAAATTCTTTATAGCCGATGGCTTGCATGGCGGTGCATTTTTCCGGTATCCCCATGGCAAGCAGGTGCCGGATCTCCCCCAGCAGTCCCTGCTCCAGCATGGTCAGCACCCGGCGGTCGATGCGCCGGTAAAGCTCCTGCCGGTCTTCGTCCTCCAAAGCAAACCACACAGGCTCATATTTGGGAGGAATCTGTTGGGTTTGCAGATTGTGCTGGGTAATGGTCTGGCCGGTCTCGTAATAGACCTCCAACGCCCGTAGGATCCGCTTTCTGTCAGCAAGATGCAGCCTCGTGGCACTGTCCGGATCGATCTGCTGTAAAAGTGTCAGCATGTGTTCCATGCCCAGCGCATCGGCTTGGGCTTCCAGTTTGTCCCGCATACCCGTGGAAGGGTAGGGGGCAAAGGTGTTGCCCCGGATCAGAGCATCCATATAAAGGCCGGTTCCGCCTACTACGATGGCGTACTTTCCCCGGGAAAGAATATCTGCGATAATGGGATCTGCCATCTCACAGTACCGGCTGACAGAAAAATCCTCTCCGGGATCTGCCACATCCAGCATGTAATGGGGAATGTCCTCCCGCTCTTCGAGGGAGGGTTTGGCGGTTCCGATGTCCATGTGGCGGTAGATCTGCATGGAATCGCAGGAGATGATTTCTCCACCAAGGGCTTTTGCCAGCTGCACCGAAAGGGCAGTCTTGCCGGAAGCGGTGGGCCCGGCAATACAAATCAATTTATTGTCCATGCTTAGCTCCGTTTGAATTGCTTTTCCAGCTGCTTTTTGCTTAATGTCACGCAGATGGGCCTGCCGTGGGGGCAGTATTTCAAGTCCTCGTTTTCCATAACAAGGGCTGCCAGCTTCTGAAGCTCTTTGTGATCTGTATGCCAGCCTGCTTTAATGGCAGCTTTGCAGGCAACGGTGTGCAGCAGCCCGTCCCGGACATTGGAATTTTTCTCTCTGCGCCCACCTATAAGATCTGTTGCCAGGGATTCCAGTGCATCCACGGCGTCGTCCGGGGACAGATCCATAGGAATCTGACGGATAAGAACGGTGTTATCGCCAAATTCCTCAATTTCAAAGCCAAGCTCCTTCATCAGAGGAAGATTGGACAGCAGAACAGAAGTGCCCTCTGCATCCAACCGGCAGGAAACCGGGCAGAGCAATGCCTGAGAACTGATGACCTCCTGATTTGCCTTAAGCTTCTCGAAGAGAATCCGTTCGTGGGCGGCATGCTTGTCGATGAGAAATGCTTCCTCACCCTGCTCCACAATGATGTAGGTATTGTAAAGCTCACCCACCATGCGCCAATGGATCTCTTCCGGCATGGGCAGAACCGTTTGCACCGGCTCTGTTGGTCCCACAGGGGCAAGAGAGGGGACTTCCTCTTTTGGGGGAAGCGTGGGAGTGACATGTACCGGTGCTGCTGACGGGGTAACAGCTACGCTGCGGACCACTGGATGCGTCTGTCTTTCCACAGCCAGCACGGTTGCCGCAGCGGCGGAGTTGTTGGGCTTAGGTGCATCCTGGAGGGCTTGCGAAAAGCTCCGATATTCCTGGGTACTCATGGTCCGGAAAAAATCCGGCTTTTTTGCAGGCACGGCAGGTTCCTTGGAGGTTGTTGCGGTGACCGGTCTGGAGGGCGGTACAGTGGGTGTTATGGTGGGCTGTACAGGCTTAAATTGTACCTGGGGCCGGTCGGGGGCCTTGTTGAGACCGCCCAGTACGCCGTAATGCAAACAGTCAAAAACTGCCTTTTCATTGAGAAATTTTACTTCCGTTTTTGCAGGATGTACATTCACATCCACAGCGGTAGCCGGTAAGGTCAGATGCAAAACGCATGACGGAAATTTTCCTACCATCAGCTGGTTGCGGTAGGCCTCTTCAAAGGCTGCAATGAGTATTTTGGAGCGGACAGGCCGTCCGTTGACGAAAAAGGTCTGTAGGGCGCGGCTGGGACGGGCGTCTGTGGGCTTGGACACATAGCCGTAGAGGTGATAATCCTCCCAACGGCTGTCTACCTTCACCATTTTTCCGCCTTCCCGTCCGTAAATGCAATAAACAGCAGCCTCCAGGCCGCCCTTGCCGGGGGTGGAAAGGACCTCTTTTCCGTCCCGAAGGAAGCGGAAAGCGACCTCGGGATGGGCAAGGGCCTGCAATTGTACGGCGCCGGAGACCTTTCCTCCCTCTACAGTGTCCGACTTCATAAATTTCATTCTGGCGGGGGTGTTAAAGAACAGGTCCCGAACGATGATGGTGGTACCCTCGGGACAGCCGGCTTCTGCTTCGTCCAATATCTTACCGGCTTCCAGCTGTAAGCTGGTTCCGCTGACAGCTCCAGCGGTTTTGGTCAGAAGATCGATCCGGCTGACAGAGGCAATGGCAGCAAGGGCTTCGCCCCGGAATCCCATGGTAGAGATGGCGGCAAGATCCTCAGCGCTGCGCAGTTTGGAGGTGGCGTGACGCAGGAAGGCAGTCCGGGCGTCTTCCGGATGCATACCGCAGCCGTTATCGGTAACCCGAAGAAAGGTCATGCCGCCGTCCCGGATCTCCACTGTGATCTGGGAAGCACCGGCATCCACGGCATTTTCCAATAACTCCTTCACTACGCTGGCAGGACGTTCCACTACCTCGCCGGCGGCAATGAGATTGGCTATATGGGGGGACAGTTGGATGATTTTCGGCATGATATCACCTCATTGCGGTCATGCCCACGGCATTGACCGTCATGTGTAAAAGAATGGGTGCCCAAATGGAATCGGCTCTGGCATATGCCCATGCCAAAGCAATACTGGCGGGGATGTACTGCAGTAGGCTCAGTATCAACATTTTTGGTTCGTAAAGACCGATGTAGCCCAGTACATGTAAAAGACTGAAAAGGACAATGGTGACGGCATAGGCAAGAATCCGGCTTCGGTTATAAAAACCGGCAAACAGCAGACCACGGAACAGCAATTCCTCTGCCACCGGCACCAGAATGACGGTGCCAAATAGTGTTAGTGGGAAATTTCCCTCCGCCAGCTGTGCAATATTACTGTCATTGACATTGAAGAACTCCGGCTCCAGGGTGTAGATCAGGATGTTTAAAAAATAGCTTCCTGCCATGTAGATGGCATATCCCAAAAGCGCCGAGGAAATGGTTTTCCAGGGGGCAGCAAGAGAGACATTGGCTGACTGGACCAGAAATCTGTGAAAGATCAGGGTCAGGAGTAAGAAGTTTACACAGAAGAATATAAAATTGATCTGTGTTTCGTCAAAGGGTGCACCTGCAAGGGTATTGAGAAATATCAGTATGGCCGGGATCACCAACAGCTGCAGGGGCAAATAGATCCAGCCAAGAATGGTTTCATATTTGGTTAAGGAAACCGTGAGTTTCTTCGTCATGATAACATCTTCTTCAGTTTGTAAAGTTCGTTCATTGCTTCAATGGGTGTCAGGGTTTCCACGCTGATCTCCAGCAAGGCATCGGCAACCTGCTGACCCCGCAGATCCATCATGCTGATCTGATCGTCGGGCTGGGCGGATGCCTTGGGTATCGGCACAGGAGCAGTGCCGTTTTCCAGCTCCTGGAGGATCTCTCTGGCGCGGGCGACCACCCGGTTGGGAAGACCTGCCAGCTTTGCCACCTCAATGCCGTAGCTATCGTCGGTGGCACCGGGGACGATCTTGCGCAGGAAGATCATTTTATCTCCACGCTTCTTAACGGCAATGTTGTAGTTCTTCACATTGGGAAGCTCCTGTTCAATGGTGCTCAGCTCATGGTAGTGGGTGGCAAACAAAGTCTTGGCACCCAAATGCCGGGGGTTTGCCGCGTATTCCAGGACGGAGCGGGCGATGGCCATGCCGTCATAGGTAGAGGTGCCACGGCCGATTTCGTCAAGGATCAGAAGGCTTCTGGAGGTGGCGTATTTCAAAATGGATGCCACCTCTGCCATTTCCACCATAAATGTAGACTGTCCGGATGCCAGATCATCGCTGGCACCGATGCGGGTAAAGACCCTGTCCACAAGACCGATCCGGGCGCTTCTGGCAGGTACAAAGGAGCCCATCTGTGCCATGAGGACGATCAGCGCCACCTGACGCATATAGGTGGACTTACCGGCCATGTTGGGACCGGTGATAATGGAGACCTGATTGTCCGCAGAACCAAGATGGGTGTCGTTGGGTACAAACAGGGAATCCTTGAGCATCTGCTCTACAACGGGATGGCGTCCGTCGGAAATGGAGATCTTGTTGTCCAGAGTGATCTCCGGTCGGCAGTAGCCGTTCTTTACTGCCACAACGGCAAGGGAGCACAGCGCGTCTGTTGCGGCAACGGCGGCAGCGGTGACCTGTACACGGCTTGCCTGCTGGGCAAGGTGCTCACGAAGTTTTGTAAAGATCTGATATTCCAGTGCGGTGAGCCGTTCTTTGGCATTGAGGACAAGGCTCTCCAGCTCTTTCAGCTCTTGGGTAATGTA
>JAGAMQ010000036.1 GCA_017624645.1 Oscillospiraceae bacterium | reverse complement strand
TATATTCTGCTGCCGTTATTCCCCGGCAGCCTGTTTGATAAAAATGGTTGTCAGTGTGCAGAAGATAAATGCCTGGATGCAGCCGCCGAACCAGTCAAAGTAGAAGCTGGTAACTGCCGGGATACCCACAGCCAGCCAAGGCACCTGGGTAAAGAAGCCTCCCAGCTTACTCAGCAGAGACAGTCCTCCAAGGACGGTTGCCACCACGCCGATGATAAAGAATATTTTCTTTGGCAGCTTCTTCCGCAAAAGGATCAGTGCCACACCGGCCACTGTGATGATCAGTGCTACCCAAAGGCTACCGCCCAACAGTTGCAAAAGTCCATGGCTCAAAGCAGTCAGTGCGCCGTAGATCAGGGCGCTGATGACCGTACCGGACAGGATGTTGCCGAAGTGACGGCAAGCCATGCTGATAGGGGTAAACAGTTCTGCCATGATATTGATGGGTGCCATGACAAAGATGGGGTCCAAAAAGCCTTTGAAATAGCCGCCGATGCCGGAAGCTTTGATCTTATGGTAGGTGATGATCACAAAAACCACCAAAGCCCAGCCTAATTCCGTCATCAGGTCAGCAGTAGGGCTCCAAAAGCCCAGCAGGCTGATAAGATTGGAAATAACACTGGTGGCAAAGATCGTACCCACCAGGGGAATATACCGGTCAAAGCCGGTCCCCATGTTACTGTGACAGAATTTGATCTGGGAAGTCACTGCCAGTTCTGCCACCGCCTGCTTTCGGGAAATTCCGGTAAGCTTCAGTCCGGAACCCAGCCAGATACACAGCGCCGTAATAATGGCCATAACCACCCAGCTGACCAACACCGTTTGGGTGATATGGACGGTGCCAAACAGAGGGACATTTTCCAGTGTCCACAGGACCCTTGCACCGTTAATGGAAATATCCAAGGAGCTTCACCTCACGCTTCAAAGCTGTCCAGCCGGTCTTCCTCCGGCACGTCCTTTTGGGGGACATCTGTTCTTTCGCTGGGGGTCACCAGTTTTCCCTTCAGCTGCAGATACCACAAGATCACCGTGGGAAACAAAAGAGGGATCGCTGCGGGCAGCACCTGAAAAACAGGAATGACAAAAGCCACAACCACCCAGCCTGCCTGCAAAAACAGCCGCAGATTATAGCCCAACTGGACTCTTGCCTTCATAGGCTTGCCGTTTTCCATACCTGCCACACTCTGAACAGTCAGACACAGGATGGCAAAGGAAAGAATCTCCAGCACTGTACCGATCAATCCACTAACCACAGTGCGCCAACCAAATGTTCCAACGCCAACCAGCGACAGTACATAAAATGCTGCCAGCATCAGCACCAAAAGCACGGCGCTTCCAAGGGTAATTCGTTTGATCTCTTTTTTAGAGGCTTCTTGCAGTTTCATCACACTACACCTCACTCATGTTCATTAAATGCCATCGGAGTCTCCTCCCGGTCACTTGCCTCTTCCGCTTCCTTGCGAAGGCTGCGAATACAAGAACTGACCGTCCGGACGGTGGTCAGTACCCCCAGTATGCCGCAAAGGATCATCACCCACTGGCCCCATCCGTAGGAATTTTGCAGCCAGCTTCCCAACAGCAAAAAAAAGCATACAGGAAACAGCACAGAAAAGCCAAATTGCGTCACCCACACCAGTAAGGACCAATACTTCATCTGTTTCACCGCCTTTTGTATTTTTTTATTATATCCATTTTCTATAAATTAGGCAAGAAAAATATTTTAAACAATCCATTAAATAATTCATTCTTCAAATCTGCTGACTTTCTTACCCCATACGCAGTTTACTTTTTCAAAAATCCCCCTTGGGGCTTTTCATTTTGCGGAAAATATTGTACACTGTCTATAGTGTTTTTATAAGGAGTTTATATTATGGAATTGGAGATCCTCCAGGGCGTTATCGCCGGTGTGGTTTTTCAGAACTATGATAACGGATACTGCGTACTGCGTCTGCGCTGTCAGGATGGACAGACCGTAACGGTGGTGGGCACCGTCCCCCTGCCCACCGTAGGTGAACGGCTGATGGTCACAGGAAAATGGAGCAGCCATTCCAACTACGGAAAGCAGTTTGAGGCGGAATTTTTGGAGCGGCTGATGCCCCAGTCCTCCCCGGAGATCCTTGGCTACCTGTCCGGACGGATCGTCAAAGGTATCGGTCCCAAGCTGGCTGCCCGGATCGTAGACCGGTTTGGAGAGGATACCTTGCGGATCATGGAGCAGGAGCCTGCAAGGCTTGCAGAAGTCTCCGGCATCTCCGAAATGAAGGCAAAGGCCATCGGCGAGGAATTCCGGCTGCAGGTAGGGCTGCGGCATCTTATGGAGTTTTTTGCCCTGCACCACCTGCCTGCAGAGCTGGCGGTGAAGACCTACAAGCTTTACGGAGACTGCACCATAGATATGCTCTACGACGACCCCTACCTTTTGATGGACGAGGCACTGGGTGCGCCCTTCGGTGCAGTGGATCAGTTTGCCATCCAAATGGGTGTTGCCGGAGATGATCCACGACGGGTGGAAGCGGGAATTCTCTTTGAGCTGCGTTACAATCTGCAAGGTGGGCACAGCTTCCTTCCGGAAGAAAAACTGGTAGGCGCCACTGCCCTGCTGCTGACAGTTGGCAACGATACGGTCCGGGAGGGTATTAACCGCCTTTTGGAAGCCGAAAGGCTGGTTGCCGACCGGCTTGCCGGCATCGGAATTCTCTATCTGCCGGAGCTATACCAAGCGGAGGTCCACTGCTGCCGGCAGCTGCTTGCTTTCGCCCATACCGCTCACGCCGCCCCTGCCCGGTTGGAAAAGCTGCTGAGGCAGGCACAGCAAAGCCTGGGAATCTCTTATTCAGAGCAGCAGACCCAAGCCATCCGGGATGCTGCCACCTCCGGTCTTCTGCTGATCACCGGCGGTCCCGGTACCGGTAAGACCACCATTATGGGCGGGATCCTCTCTCTGTTTGAGCAGATGGGCCTCAAGTGCGTCCTGGCAGCCCCCACGGGCCGTGCCGCCAAACGCATGACCGAGGTCACCGGCCGGGACGCCTCCACCATCCACCGACTTTTGGAAGCAACGGTAGATCCTCACACAGGACAGCTGTTCTTTGTCCGGGACGAGCGTAATCCTTTAAAGGCCGACGCAGTGATCGTGGACGAAATGTCCATGGTGGATGTGGGGCTGCTGCACAGTCTGTTGCAGGCTATCCCCCCAAAAGCAAGGATCATCCTCATCGGCGACCCTGACCAGCTCCCCCCTGTGGGTCCCGGCTCGCCTTTCAGCGATATGCTGCGCAGCGGCATGCTGCCCTCGGTACATCTGACCCAGATTTTCCGGCAGGCACAGCAAAGCCTTATCGTTATGAATGCCCACCGGGTAAATCAAGGAGAGCTTCCCCAGCTTCGGGATGTAAAAAATGACTTTTTCTTTTTAAGCGCCCCCTCGGAAGAATCGGTGGGTCAGACCATCGCCGGACTTTGTGCCACCAGACTGCCCAAAAATATGGGCATCTCCCCGGAGCAGATCCAGGTGCTGTCCCCCACCAAGAAGGGGGCTGCAGGCACTGCCAGTCTCAACAAGCTTCTGCAGGCGGCTCTGAACCCGGCATCCCCCAACAAGCAGCAGCGGCAATATGGCGAATTTACCTTCCGGGAAGGTGACCGGGTAATGCAGGTTCGAAACAATTATGACATCCTTTGGAAGAAAACCGACGGTTCTGCCATCGGTTCCGGTGTCTTCAACGGAGATGTGGGTATTATCCGCAGTATTGACACCGCTGCCGAGGAGTTGGTGGTGGTTTTTGACGACCGGGAGGTTACCTACGACTTTACTCAGTTAGGAGAGTTGGAGCCTGCCTATGCCATGACGGTCCACAAAAGTCAGGGCAGCGAATACCGCGCCGTGATCCTCGCCGCATGGGGCGGTTCTCAATACTTACTCAACCGCAGCATCCTCTACACCGCCATTACCCGGGCAAGAGAACTGCTGATCATTGTGGGACGGGAGGAAACCGTGGCGGTCATGACCCGCAACGCCAAGGTAAACCGCCGCTACACCGGACTGAAGCTTCGTCTGCAGGGAAAGGACTCCTGACATGCTGAGAAGATTTCTGAATCTTATATATCCGCCCAAATGTGTGCTGTGCCAGCGGATACTGGACAGCAATGTTACCGATCTGTGCCATTCCTGCCGTATAAACGCCCGGGAATTTACCCACGGAAAAAGAAATATTCCTTTTGTTGCACAATGGACCGCGTTATGGTATTATAAGGATGATGTGCGCAGCAGTATCCACCGGTTCAAGTTCCGCAACCGCCGAAAGTATGCCGAAAGCTATGCAAGGTTACTGGCCATGCACATGGAAAAAGAAGGCTTTGCAGACTGGGATGTGGCAACATGGATCCCCATTGGACCTTGGCGTAATTTTCGCCGCGGGTACGATCAGGCGCAGCTCATCTGTCAAAACTTACAAAAAGAAACCGGCTGTCAAATCCGCAGGTTCCTGAAAAAGATACGCAACGCCCCTCCCCAATCCGGCCTTGCCGATGCTGCCCGGCGCAGAGCCAATGTGCTGGGCGCTTACAAAGCGGTAAACCCGGCATTGCTGGAGGGAAAGCGGATCCTGCTGCTGGATGACGTGATCACCACCGGTGCTACCGCATCGGAATGTGCCAGAATACTTTTGACTGCCGGCGCAAAGAGCGTTACCCTCGCCGCTGTAGCGGCTGCAAGACAAGATAAAATCTAACTGTAGGTGATAGAATATGCGTTTTCATTTTTTCTCCAATGACCTGGGTATCGATCTGGGCACCTCCAATGTTCTTTTCAACGCAGAAGGGAAAGGCATTGTGATCCGGGAACCCTCCGTAATTGCCGTAGACAGAAACACCGGCAAGGTCCTGCAGGTGGGTGGTGCTGCCCGTAATATGCTGGGTCGCACCCCCGGCAACGTGGTTGCCATGCATCCTCTGAAGGACGGCGTGATTTCCGACCACGAAATGACCGTGAAAATGCTGCAGATCCTTTTCAACAGCGTTTCCAAGTCCTCCCTCTTCACCCCCAAGCCCAGAGTTGTGGTCAGTGTGCCCAGCGGCATCACCGAGGTGGAAGAACGGACCGTCATCAACGCCGTCATTGAAGCCGGTGCCCGACGGGTCTACCTCATTGAGGAGCCTATGGCTGCTGCCTTAGGCGCCGGTCTGGACATCAGCGGACCCAACGGACATATGGTGGTGGATATCGGTGGCGGCACCACCGATATTGCTGTGCTTTCCATGAGTGGCGTTGCCACTTCCTCCTCCATAAAGGTAGCAGGCGTCGCCTTCGACGAAGCCATTGCCCGTACATCCGCCGTAAGCACGGTGTCATCATCGGACAGACCACCGCTGAAGACATCAAAATTCAAATTGGCTGTGTCTACCCCCGACAGGAGGATGTGAGCATGCTGGTCAAGGGCCGGGATGCCAAGAACGGTATGCCCCGGGAGCTGACTTTGCTGTCTTCGGAGATTTACACGGTATTGAGCCGTTTGGCAAGACACATTGCCGACGAGGTTCAGTCCGTTTTGGAAGACACCTCCCCGGAGCTGGTAGGCGACATTGCAGAAAACGGCATTACCCTTACCGGTGGTGGCTGTCAGATTGCCGGTATGGATATGCTCCTTACCGAGCGCACCGGCATCCCCTGCACCATTGCCGACGATCCGGATTCCTGCGTTGCCATCGGCTGCGGCAAGAGTCTTGCGTGGATCAACACCATGAAAGAAGGTCCCATCAATATCGCAAGAAAGCGCTTAATGCGTCAGGCATAACCTCCGGGATGGGATGGCTGACCCGGCAAAGTTGGGAAAACCATTACGACAAACACGGGACTGTTCGGAACAGTCCCGTGTTTCGTATAGGTTGTACCAAAGACAACCAATGAAAACGCCTGCTGACCCTTTGGTCAGCAGGCGTTTGTTGTTTGGGGATTATTCCTCTTCGGTTTCTTCCTCTTCGTCCTCTTCTACGGAGAACTCCAGAGTCTCGCCGCACTCGGGACATTCCATGGAACCGGCTTCCAGGGTCTCCTCATCAAAGTCGATGACGCAGCCACAGGCGCAGGTCACCTCATAGATGGTGGTCTCCTCGTCGCCGAAGTCGAAGCCTTCATCCTCGAAGTCGTCCTCGTCGTAATTGGCAAAGTCGTCCTCGTAGTCCTCGTCTTCATCGTCATCCTCGTCCTCATCATAGTCCATGATGAAGTCTTCGATGGCGTCCAGATCCTCTTCGATCTCGTCCAACTCGTCGGAAATCGCGATGGTGGTCTCCTCGATATCGGTGATCCGCTTGGCAATGTCACCCAGCAGTTCCACGATAGAGGCGATCATCTTGCCCTCGGGCTTCTCGGTATCCAGATTCAGACCGTCCATCAGGCCCTTCTGATAAGCAGCCTTTTCAGAAATGGTCATAAATACACTCCTTACTTTGCACGACCCAGATACTCACCGGTGGTGGTATCGATCTGGATCTTCTCGCCCTCGTTGATGAACAGGGGCACCTTCACCTCAGCACCGGTCTCCACAGTGGCGGGCTTCAGGGTGTTGGTAGCGGTGTTGCCGGCGAAGCCGGGCTCGGTAGCGGTGACTTCCAGCTCCACAAAACGGGGAGGCTCGACGCCGAACACGTTACCCTTGTAGCTCATGACGGTGCAGGTGTCATTCTCCTTGACGAAGCGGAAGCTATCGTCCAGAGTGCTCTTCTCAATGGGGATCAGCTCATAGCTCTCGGGATCCATGAAGTAGTACAGATCGCCGTCGCTGTAGGAGTACTCCATCTTCTTTCTCTCAATGTAAGCGGTGGGGTACTTATCGTTGGGGTTAAAGGTGGTTTCCGTTACGCCGCCGGTGATGACGTTCTTCATCTTAACACGGACGAAGGCAGCTCCCTTGCCGGGCTTGACATGCTGGAACTCGATGATCTGCATGACCTTGCCATCCATGTCAAAGGTAATGCCATTTCTGAAATCGCTGACAGAAATCATTGTATTGTCCTCCTAGGTTTTCGCCCACAGGGGCGTATTTTTTCATAGCTTTAGCGCATACATTATATCGCAAAATACCGGATATTGCAATACCAAAATCAAGTTTTTTACAAGCAACTTACACAATTATCAGTTCTTTCGGACTGGTAGTAATGTTTTCACAGCCTTCAGCGGTAAAGATCACCACATCCTCGATGCGCACGCCGAATTTTCCCGGCAGGTAAATACCCGGCTCTGCCGACGCCACCATGCCCGGCTCCATGATCACATCGCCGGCAGGATTGCAGTTGGGATCCTCATGGATCTGCAGACCCAGACCGTGACCGTAGCCATGGCCGAAGTAGGCACCGTAGCCGGCATCGGCTATGATCTTCCGGGCAATGGCATCGATCTGCTTGCCGGGGATCCCCGGCTTGGTGGCAGCAATGGCGGCGTTTTGGGCTGCCAGGACGGTATCATAGACCTTACGCATTTCCTCCGTGGCATACCCCAGTGCCACGGTACGGGTCATATCGGCGCAGTAGCGCTGGTACAAAGCACCAAAGTCCAAAGTGATAAAATCACCCGGCTGCAGCACACGGTCTCCCGGGACACCGTGGGGTAGGCTTGTATTGGGACCGGACACCACAATAGGGTCAAAGGACACATTGTCCCCACCGTTTTTCAGAACACAGTACACAAGCTCTGCCTGCAGCTGCTTTTCGGTCATGCCCG
>JAGAMQ010000035.1 GCA_017624645.1 Oscillospiraceae bacterium | reverse complement strand
CTTTGCATATTACAGCTGGGGTGCAGCACTGTTTGTTTTCATTATGTATTTAATCTAATTTCTCGACAAGGAGACAGAACATGGCTGATACCAAACGAAAATCTCAGGCAGAACGAGCGGCCTCCGGCACAAAAAAGCGCGGCACAAGTCAAAAGAATACCGGCAAGAAGAATGAATCGGTTTCTAAAGAAAAGATGCCCTTTCGCGTGGTTTCCTCCGGATGCTTTTTAATCTTCTTTGTGCTGTTCCTGGTTGCGTTTTTTCAATCGGAAGGCATACTTGTGATGCTCTTTAAGGATATTGTATGCGGTATCCTCGGGCAGGCAGGATATCTCATTTCCATTCCGATCCTTTTGTATCTTTTCTACATACATACATTCAGCGGAAAGCGTCCGGTAAAGATGCGCTCTATTTGTCTGGTATGTTTTGTGGTTTGCAGCGGATGTATTGCCCATCTTGTATTGAACCCCCAGCATGTTTCCACCGGTATAAAGATGGTATCCGATCTTTACACCGGTGGTGTTGAGGGCACTACCGGAGGTTTCCTTTGCGGTGGCCTTGCCGCGCTGATCAAGCTGCTGTGCGGAAGTGTATTTTCCTACATTGTTTTGGTGCCCGCTGCAGTTCTCACCCTTTTAGGCGGTATGCAGATCACAATACCCAGCATAATACGCGCGATCCAAAACAGACCTCGTCCCGATTGGGAAGAGGAGGAGCCGGAAGAGAAGCAGGAACCTGCAGCTGTGGTTGTGAATCACATTGCCAATAAGCGGATCGAGTACATTGAACGAAAGCGCCAACTGGCAGAAGAACAAACTGAGAAGAAACCCACACCCGCAAAACGAGCTTCTGACATATTTTCCCAAATAGAAGGGGATGTAGATGATCCTGTGGCAGCTGCCGGCACAGTCTCCGGAAAGGGCAGCCCTGACACCCAACCTGAGATCATACCGATACAAAAAAAGCGGAAGGATACACCCCAGTCAGTACCCACCGTTTCCCAAAAAGAGGATGATGTCCAAGAGCGGGTTACCTTCCCGGAGCTCAATCTGGATGCAGACCCGGTTGCATTGAATGTACCCAGCACTACAGAAGTTGCTAAGGAGAAAGTAACCGCGCAGGATGCTCTGGAGTCTGCTCAAGAGGTTGCTGTAGAAATCGCACAGGCAGAGACGGAGGAAAAACCCCTCTACCGCTTCCCACCCATCGACCTGCTGAAATTGCCCAAAGGAACTATATCTGACGGCACAGCCGAAATGAAAGAGAATACCGCAAGGTTGAATGAAACTCTTGCCAGCTTCAGGATCGAAGCCCACATAATCAACGTGACCCGGGGTCCCAGTGTTACCCGTTATGAAGTGGAGCTTGAAAAAGGCGTGCGTCTGAATAAGCTCACCACAGCTGCAGACGATATTGCCCTGAGTCTGGGTGCAACCGGTGTCCGGATTGCCGCCATCCCCGGTAAGATCTCTGTTGTGGGCATTGAGGTTCCCAACCGTGATGTGAATACAGTATCTCTGCGTGAAGTCATTGATTCTACCGAATTTGATAAGGCAAAGTCCAAATCCTCTTTTGCTGTAGGCAAGGATATTGGCGGAAGCTGCATCGTAGGAAACATCGCAAAATTGCCCCATATGCTCATTGCCGGCACAACCGGATCCGGTAAATCCGTATGCATGAACTCCATTATTATCTCCCTGCTCTATAAGGCCACCCCTGCTGAAGTAAAATTGATCATGATCGATCCCAAAATGGTGGAATTGGTCAACTATAACGGGATACCGCATCTTCTGATCCTTGTAGTGACTGACCCCAAAAAGGCTGCTGGATCTTTACAGTGGGCAGTAACGGAAATGATGCGCAGATATCGGTCTATGTCCGATGCCGGCGTTCGTGATCTCGAATCCTATAACAGCATTATGGAAGCCCAGAATGAGCCTGAAGCAAAGCTGGCACAGATCGTGGTCGTTATTGACGAGCTGGCGGATCTGATGCTGGTGGCAGCCAAGGAGGTGGAAGAATCCATTTGCCGGATCGCACAAATGGGCCGTGCTGCCGGTATCCATCTTGTTATCGCTACACAGCGTCCCTCTGCTGATGTCATCACCGGTCTCATGAAGGCAAATATTCCTTCCCGCATTGCGTTTTCTGTTGCATCTGCTATGGAATCCCGAATCATTCTAGACACGCAGGGTGCAGAAAAACTGGTAGGCAAGGGCGATATGCTCTATGCACCTATTGGAAGCGGCAAGCCCAGGCGTGTACAAGGATGTTTTGTCAGCGATGCTGAGGTCGAGGCCGTAGCAGCATATGTTAAATCCAATTTCTCCACAGAATACGATGAAACAGTTATGCAGGAGATCGAAACTAAGGCAAAACAGACCGGTTCCAAACCGGCAACTGCATCTGATCTCGAGCCCACCGGCGACGAACTGGCCGGTGACGAGATGCTTCCTGCAGCTGTAGATGTGATCCTGGAAACTGGACAGGCATCCGTTTCCATGCTTCAAAGGCGACTGAAACTGGGTTATGCCCGTGCTGCAAGAATCGTAGACGAGATGGAAGAAAAAGGCATCGTCGGACCCTTTGTAGGAAGCAAGCCCAGAACAATCCTGGTCACCAAGGAACAATGGGAGTTGATGAAAAACGGTCAATCACCCCAGATGAATTTTGAAGATCTTACAGAAGGTACTGACGACTGTACAGACCCAGAGGAATAACCACCATACCCCCCACAGGAAATCCTGTGGGGGGTATGCATATCCCGGACATGCTGTCATAGTATTTAACGGGAGTGATACATATGAACTGTGAATGGGATCAATATTTACGGATCTTACCCTTGTGGATGCGTGAAGAAGTCAACCGCGCCGGTAAGGACAAGCTTTTAGAACTTCGTTTACGGCTAAATTTGCCGCCGGAAATGGTGTTTTCTGAGGGAAGTAGATATCTGAAACGAATGACCCAACAGCAGGATTTGAACAACTGCATTAACGCCGCCACTGGTTATTCACCATGGGCATCAGAGACTGTTTCCAGGGGGTATATCACGGTACCCGGGGGACACCGGATTGGAATATGCGGCACATATATAAATACAAAACAAAGCAATCAGATCCTCCGGCCAAGCATGCTTTGTCTGCGGGTAGCCAGAGATTTTCCCGGTATTGCCAAAAGCGCCGCAACAACTGCAGAATCTACTTTAATTCTGGGCCGTCCTGGCAGTGGAAAGACAACACTTCTTCGTGATCTTATTAGACAATACGGGAGCAGTAACAATGGGAGCATCGCCGTTGTTGATGAACGGGAGGAACTTTTCCCCAGGGCGCAGGACAATTTATGTTTCTCTCCGGGGACACACACAGACGTCCTATCCGGATGCGGAAAACTCCGTGGAATTGAGATGGTTCTAAGGAGCATGACCCCGGCTTTTATTGCTGTTGACGAAATTACTGCCAAGGAGGATTGCGAAGCCTTGTTACATGCAGGTTGGTGCGGTGTAAGGCTTTTGGCAACTGCTCACGCAACGGATACGTATGATTTGCGCAAAAGACCGATTTACAGACCGCTGATAGAAAGCAATCTATTTCAACGATTTCTCATTATGAAACCTGATAAGACGTGGTACATGGAAAGGAGTGCAGTATGATCCTTAAATTGGTTGGTGCTGCATTGATCATCATCGGTTGTGGTGGCTTTGGATTCGCGATCAATTATTCACACCGAAAAACAGTTCGCCATTTACAACAATTAATTGCCTCCATCAACTATATGGAATGTGAACTGCAATACAGGCTGACACCGTTACCCGAACTCTGTCAGAAAGCAGCAGCAATCGGCAGTGGATGTATCAGCGCATTTTTCATGATTTTGGAAAGGGAGTTGCAAACACAGATCCGACCGGATCCCCAGTCTTGTGTACAAAGTGCTGTGGCACAAGTACCGGATATTCCTGATTGCATACGCTCACAAATCGCGGACCTCGGTGTAACGTTGGGTAGTTTTGGTCTTGACGGACAGTTGGAAGGTTTTCAAAAGGTCCGTTTCTCCTGTGAACAGTTGCTCTCCACACTGACACAACAACAGGATGTACGGATGCGAAGTTACCAAACTCTGGCTGTTTGTGCCGGGGCCGCTTTGGTCATTCTCTTTATTTAAACATGGATATTGAACTTGTTTTTAAAATTGCTGCCATCGGTATTATCGTATCAATTCTGAATCAAGTCCTATCCCGTTCCGGGAGGGAAGAACAAGCAACCATGACCACTCTTGCGGGATTGGTAGTTGTGCTTGTGATGTTGGCACAGGAAATTTCCGACTTATTTGAATTGGTTAGATCACTATTTGGTTTTTGATGGATATATTTGTAAAAGCTGTTGCCGGTATTCTCGTCGCTGTACTTTTGAATATATGCCTATCCAAACAGGCAAAGGATTTCTCATTGCTGCTCACTGCCCTTGTATGCTGCTGCATTGCCGGTGCCGCTATACATTATTTAGAGCAGATCCTTGATTTTGTGGAAAATGTGAATCGTCTGGCGAAGTTGGACAGCAAGGCTTTTGCCATCATTTTTAAGGCGGTAGGCATAGGCATCCTTGGAGAAATCGTTTCACAGATATGTGACGATTCCGGCAACGCTTCCTTGGGCAGGATGCTAAAGGTACTGACATCTGCCGTAATTTTATGGCTATCCTTACCACTGTTTACCGCACTGTTAGAGCTGATTGAAGGGATCCTTATCGCCGTATGAGAATAATCGTTATCTTACTGTCTTTATTGACAATCCTTTCGGTTCCAGTATTTGCGCAAGATATTACTCCACCCAAGGTCCCGAAAGACGGAGAAATTTATATGCCAGAGGATACGGAATCCTTTGGTGACGGCCTGTGGCATATTGTAAAGGTTGCAATGTCCAAACTGGAACCCAGCCTCGCAGAAGCCGGTAAGACCTGTGCCGGTGTCATCGCAATCACCTTGTTATTATCTGTAATAAACAGCTTTTCCGGTGAAACCAAAAATATCGTAAATATGGCCGGCACTGTTGCAATTGGAATTGTTCTCATTCAATCTACAAACTCTCTGCTGCATTTGGCAATTACGACAATCGATTCTATTTCAGGTTACAGCAAGCTCTTTCTGCCCATTATTACAACTGCTGTCGCTGCACAGGGAGGCATTACCACAGCTACCGCACTGTATACCGGAACGAGTATCTTTTGTACATTCCTGACTACTTTAATTTCCAAGGTGATCGTCCCTATCGTTTATGTATTTACAGCAATCTGTATTGCAAACAGTTCAGTGGACAACCATCTGCTGTCCAATCTGAAGAAGTTTCTCAAATGGCTGATCACATGGTCACTTAAAGTGGTTATTTACGTATTCACTGCTTATATCAGTATTACAGGAGTGATTTCAGGTTCTGCCGATGCTACAGCAATTAAGGCAACCAAGATTGCATTATCCGGAGTTGTCCCGGTTGTCGGCAGCATCATCGCTGACACATCGGAAACACTTCTTATAAGTGCTTCCACCGTAAAGAACACCGTTGGGATTTACGGTCTGCTGGCTATCCTGGCAGTAAGCATCGGACCGTTCCTGCAAATTGCAGTACAATCCATCCTTTTAAAAGGCACTGCCGCCGTTTGCAGAATGTTTGATTCTAAGCAGGCAGTTGGTCTTGTATCAGATTTTTCCGACGTTATGGCACTTTTACTAGCTATGACAGGGACCATATGCCTGTTCTTACTGATCAGCACCGTATGCTTTATGAAAGGAGTTCCCGTATGACACAAATCAAGGATTATATTATGTCCGTAATTACTGTGTGCCTCCTGTGCGGCGGGATCATCCATCTAACAAAGAACTTCAAAGGCGCGGCTTATCTGATCAAAATTCTTTGTGGAATTCTGATGGCAATTACAATTTTTACTCCAATAACCCGCCTTAAATGGAATGAATTGTCCGGGTATTTGGATAGAATGGAAGCAGATGCACAAATAACCGCCGCAGAAGGTTATGAATCCTTTTGTCAAAACCGAAACGATGGCATACAGGCTAAAGTTGAGGCATATATATTGGATAAAGCATCCTGTTACGGCTGTGAGCTTCATGTACAGGTTGAATTATCCGAGGAAGATCCTCCAATTCCCGTCAGTGTTTTGATACAAGGTGCGATTTCGCCGTATCAGAAAACACAATTATCTGACGTGATCGCAACGGAACTGGGGATTCCAAAGGAGATGCAGGAATGGAACGGGGTAAACTGACAGGAAACATACAAAAGTTTTTGAATAAATATAAATTCGTGATCCTTATACTGATGATAGGTCTGGTACTGATGCTGCTGCCAACCGGTAACAGTCGGTCGAAAGAAACTGCGAAGGTAACGCAGGCGAATTCGTCTACAGAACCCCTTTCGCAGCAACTGGAAACGATCCTGAGCACCATTCAAGGTGCCGGTCGCGTGCGGGTGATGCTGACCATAGCAGCAGGGGAGGAGGTCATCTATCAAACAGATAACGATCATACAACAAATGATACAAGCGGCACAAGCCGCAGCAATACCGTTGTGATTACTGACAGTGACAGAAACGAGAGCGGAT
>JAGAMQ010000034.1 GCA_017624645.1 Oscillospiraceae bacterium | reverse complement strand
TCGAAGATCTGGGTCATGCCCACTTTCTTGCCGATGATTGCTTTCTTCATTTGGGTTTACTCCTTTTTTAGGTTATTGGTTGACAGATGCATTGGGAACCCCTTGCCAACATGACCCGTCCGCCCGATGCCAGACAGTGCGGGCAGCGGTAATTCCTATATATAATGTATAGGGATTACAGCTTTATCTCTATCTCAACGCCAGCGGGAAGATCCAGGCTCATGAGAGCCTCAACGGTCTTCTGGTTGGGGTTGAGGATATCGATCAGTCTCTTGTGGGTTCTGCGCTCGAACTGCTCACGGCTGTCCTTGTACTTGTGAACAGCGCGAAGGATGGTCACGACCTCCTTCTTGGTGGGCAGCGGGATGGGGCCGGAGACAGCAGCGCCGTTACGCTTTGCGGTCTCGACGATCTTTGCCGCGCTGGAGTCGATCAGCTGATGATCGTAAGCCTTCAGCCGGATGCGGATCATTTCCTGGTTTGCCATGGTTTGTTTTCCTCCTTGAATGTCGTACTCAGTTTTCGTGGTGCCTGGGTACGGTCGAGCTGTTTCTATCCACGCCGTCGTGCGTATCATTCCGAGCCAAGAAAAATGGCCGACACAAGGCCGACCTTTCCCCTGCCGCAGCGATATACGCAGCGCTAACAGAAGCAGTTCAGCCGCCCGATGACCGGACATACTCCGCAGAAGTTACCGTTTTTCAACGCAATCTCCTGCATCATCGCAGTGCGCAGCGCAGACTTCGCCTACACGCGCTTGATTATCTTACCACGCACGGCTGCGTTTGTCAACAACTTTTTTGCATTTTTCACAAAAATTTCTACGCATTTTCAGTCAATTCGCAGATTTGTTTTTTGTGAATTTTCCCGCACCCCGCAGGGGAGCGTCAAGGCGCTCCCCTACCACCAATTCCCATACCTGCACCCGTAGGGGAGGGTCTTGACCCTCCCGCCGCCTGTAAGCTTGTTCCTGCCTCGGATCACGGGAGCGTCAAGACGCTCCCCTACATAGAAATATATAGCTGACTGATTGCATAAAGGCAGCAAAATGGGAGGGTCAGTGACCCTCCCCGGCTAGCTATCTGTAAATCGCAGCTACGCTCTCCGATCCCTGCCAGCATCAGATTCTGCTTTAAAAAGCCATCAAATGTTTATTATTTCTCCTCTTGTAGGTTTTTTCTATACCAATATTCTTGGGTAAAGATAACATCAGAACAAGCCTTGACCAAAAGGACTATATTCCCCACAATTACCATTATAAGCATCCACGCGTTTGTTGTCATAGAAATAGATGCATCTACCGCTTCCATGATTTCTTCCGTATTCATCTTTCCAGACACGACAACAAAAGTTATAAACAACATAATAGCAGCAGCCATCTGCATGCAAATCCCGGGAACGAAATGGAAGTTTTCCCAATCCCTTCCCGTAAACAGCGGCATCAACATCATCGTTGCTGAACCAATATACCCCAGAACGAACAAGACCTTCAGGAATTCCTTCTCCTCAAACATGGTAAATTCCAAATACTGTGTAGAGAAGGCCCTGTAACTAACCACAAACATTTTCTGACCAACCAGAAAAACACTGATAATCAGGAGCACAACGCTGGCAAAAAACACCCCTGCGTTTCCTTTAAGCGTTCTTAACCCCGGAACAAGTGTTTCCGGCTGATTGAATGTTGTAGTGACTGTTCGTTTTTCAGCTCCGACTCTTTTCCCGCAATGGGAGCAAAACTCTCCCGTGCTTTGCAGTTCTTTTCCGCAATTTGCGCAAAACATAGTCAAATCACCTCTCTAATTTTTAACTTTCAAAATACCAATCTCCATTTTCCTTCACAAGCGTCAGGCAAATATCTTTCACCGAGCTTTCTTCATAGCTTTCAAAATATAATTTAGCAGAAACCACCGCCTCTGTATCCGAAAGGATCTCTATTTCCATTTCTTCTAAGCGGAGCATTTCCTCATCTGACAGCAAACCGACACCTAATCCGAATATGTCACCCAATCCTATATTCAGCCCTGTCATTCCGATCAATGCATTTCCCACGTTCATTGCAGATTTATATGTATTTCTCGTCTTAGCATCAAAACATTCCAGCGTCTCCTCCATATCCCCTGCATTGTAAGCGGACAAAAAGACATCAACGCGGTCCTGAATTAATTCTCTATCGCTTTTTACTCCGCAAGCTGTCAGAATCCCAATCACGATGATCGCCGTCAGCACAAAGGCAATCGCTCTTTTCATTTCCCACCCTCCTTTCGTTCCAACGATGCACTATTAATAATTTTAATATACTTCCGTAAGTATATCAATTCGCAAAATCAACAAATATATACTTATGGAATTATGCAATTTTTGACATACTTCCGTTAGTATAAGAATATCATTACTTAAGTATATAGTGAGGAAACATTATGGCTTATTCTGATGCGCAAAAGGAAGCGACCGCCCGCTACAACAAAAAAGCCTATGACCGGATCGATGTGATCGTTCCCAAAGGCAAACGCCAAATCATCAAGGAATTTGCAGCCGAGCAAGGAAAAAGTCTGAACCGGTTCATCTGCGACGCAATCGATTACCAAATGAATAGGGAAAAGGAAAACGAGTGAGCACCTCCAACCAGTGGAGGTACTCGCTCGTTTTCTTCACCGAATACCTTTTACAATTAAATATCTTACTTTTCCAAATTACGTACTGTAGGGGAGGGTCTTGACCCTCCCGAAAACACGGAAGCACTTTCGTTTCAGGCGGGAGGGTCAAGACCCTCCCCTACAAAGCATTACTTAAAAAACGCGATTCGCACAGATGGATCACCGCAAAGCGCTCCCCCGCAAGCTTTACTCACAGAAAAAACAATCATCTGTCCAGCGTTGTGGGTTCATATCGATGTCTTGCCATATTTTTTCGTATTCTTCTTGGCTGCGGATTCCGTGGTCATGGAACGAACGCTGCCATACTTTCCTTTTCGGCGCAAACATATGGAACTTTCTGGACACACCGGATTTATACTGTCCAATCACAATATTTAAGTTAGGTAAGGTTCCTTCTTTACCGTCACACCCGATAACCACAATCGCGTGAATATGATTTGGCATGACCACGCACTTTTCTATATAAAGCCTGGAATAGTGGTTGCCTACCGTTTTCAAATCCTCATACGCAATTTTCCCTATTTGATTCAACACATACCCATCTCCGAAAATACACTTCTTGTCATGGGTGCATATTGTAACAAAATAATAGCCTTCCTGCGCATAGTCGTAACCCGGAATGCGAGGGGATTTACGGCGGGGCAGTTCCATAGCTCTAACCTCTGTTTCATAAAGTTTAGGGAGGGTCAAGACCCTCCCCTACGGAATATATTTATGCCTTGAATTGGGGGTGGCAGGTGAGGTTGACGCCCAGGCGTTTGAACACCTTTTCGTCCACCGCAGACAGGATCACGGAAGAGTGAACCTCGCAGCCCCGGAGATTGCCCAGCTGCTCCATGGCTTTTTCCGCTGTGGGATCTGTAGCGGCGCTGATGGACAGGGCGATGAGTACCTCATCGGTATGAAGCCGGGGATTCCGGTTGCCCAGATGATCCACCTTCAGATGCTGGATGGGGTCAATGACCTTGGGAGAGATCAGATGCAGCTCGTCATCAATGCCCGCCAAAGCCTTCAGAGCGTTGAGCAACAGCGCAGAGGACGCGCCCAGCAGATTGGAGGTCTTTCCGGTAATGATGCGTCCGTCAGGCAGCTCCATGGCTGCTGCAGGCAGTCCGGTCTGTTCTGCTCTGGCGAGGGCAGGTCCTACCACCTTTCTCTCGTCAGCACAGATCCCTGCCTTCTTCATAAGAAGCTCCAGCTTCAGCACCTGGGCATCGCTGGCCTTGCCCTGCTTCTGGTCACACAGCGCAGTATAGTAACGGCGCAGGATCTCCTGGCAGGAGGCTTCCCGGGCAGCTTCGTCGTTCACCACGCAATTTCCCACCATATTCACGCCCATATCTGTGGGAGATTTGTAAGGGCACTGTCCCAGAATCCGCTCAAACATGGTCACAAGGACAGGAAACGCTTCCACATCCCGGTTATAGTTTACAGTGGTCTGACCGTAAGCCTCCAAATGGAAGGGGTCGATCATGTTCACGTCGCTGAGATCAGCGGTGGCAGCCTCGTAGGCAAGGTTCACAGGATGATTCAGAGGCAGATTCCAAACAGGGAATGTCTCAAACTTGGCATATCCTGCCTTGATCCCCCGCTTGTGCTCATGGTACAGCTGACTCATGCAGGTGGCAAGCTTACCGCTGCCGGGGCCGGGCGCGGTGACCACCACCAGTTCCCGGGAGGTTTCAATAAACTCGTTTCTGCCGTAGCCCTGCTCGCTGACGATATAGGGAATGTTGGAAGGATAGCCGGGGATGGCATAATGGTGGTAAACCTTCAGTCCCATGGATTCCAGCCGGGACTGGAACGCCCGTGCCAAAGGCTGGTCATTGTAACGGGTCAGCACCACAGAGCTGACATACAGACCGAAATCCCGGAAGATATCGATGAGCCGGATCACATCCCGGTCATAGGTAATGCCCAGATCGCCCCGGACCTTGTTCTTTTCAATGTCGTCGGTATTGATGGCAATAACCATCTCCACCTTATCCTTCAGCTGCAGCAGCATCCGCAGCTTGCTGTCGGGACGGAAGCCGGGAAGCACCCGGGACGCATGGTTATCGTCATACAGCTTGCCACCAAACTCCAGATACAGCTTGCCGCCGAATTGCTCGATCCGGCTGCGGATATGGGCAGACTGACTGTTGATATACAATTCATTGTCAAAGGCGATTTTTCCCATGGTCCTTACCTCTTTTGTTTTTATCATACCCTATATTCTATAAGAAAACCTCAAAAATAGCAAGGACTTTTCCCATAAATTCTTCATTGACAGATCGCTCCCGGGCATGCTAGGATGAAGACACTATATATAATAAGGGGTATTTGTTATGGATCAGTATTCCCGTACCGCTCTGCTTTTAGGTGCGGAGGCCATGGAAAAACTGAAAAACGCCACCGTTGCCGTGTTTGGGTTAGGCGGTGTAGGCGGCTATGTGGCAGAAGCCCTTGCCCGCAGCGGCGTAGGGGCATTGGAGCTGGTGGATCACGATACCATCTCCGTAACCAATCTGAACCGACAGCTTTTTGCTCTCCACTCCACCCTGGGGATGCCCAAGGCAGAAGCGGCAAAACAGCGGATCAGGGACATTGACCCCAACATCCGGGTCACGGCTCGGCAGGAATTTTACGGGCCGGATACTGCAAAGGATTTTTACTTTTCCCAATACGACTATGTAGTGGATGCCATTGACACCGTCACCGGCAAGCTGGCACTGGTCACGGCGGCACAGTTAGCAAACGTCCCCATCATCAGCTCTATGGGCACCGGCAACAAGCTGGACCCCACCCGGTTCCAGATCGCAGACATTACCAAGACCTCGGTATGTCCCCTTGCCCGGATCATGCGCAAGGAATGTGCCAAGCGAGGCATCCGGCATCTGAAGGTGCTGTTCTCCACGGAAGATCCCCTCCCCTCCGATCCCTCAGCAATTACCGACGAAGAACTTCCCGAGGGCAGACGGGCATTACCGGGGAGCGTTGCCTTTGTACCTTCGGTGGCGGGACTGATCATTGCCGGAGAGGTCATCAGGGATCTTACCAAATAAATCCCTATTTATCTTTCCTTTAACTTGGCTTTTTATTGCCGGACCGGTGGGTACACCGGTCCGGCAATCTTCTTGATGGAGGGGGCTACTTTATGCCGGTATTTTCCGACGATTGTGTTTCTTTTCCTTTTATGTTATAATAAAGAAAAATATCAGTGGAGGTGTCCCATTATGGAATTTTCCGTCAATCATCCCCTGCTGTTTGTTATGGCAGGTATTTTAGTGGCAGTGGTTCTTTCCCAGTCGGTATTCTTTCTTCTGAAAGCCCTGCGCCGGAGCAAGGAGCTGGGCATGGATCAGAAGAAGATCCGCAGAACCATGCTCACCGCCGGCATTTTTACCATTGCCCCGGCGGTGGCCATCGTCATCTCCGTCATGGTCCTGAGCAAAACCTTGGGCCTACCCCTGCCTTGGCTGCGTTTGAGTGTGGTAGGCTCCATGAGCTACGAAACCGTCGCCGCCACCAATGCCCTGCAGGCTATGGGGCAAAGTCTCGGTTCCGGGGACCTCACCGCCCAGCAGTATGTAAATGTTCTGCTGGTTATGACCATCAGCATCATGTTGGGCATTTGGCTGGTACCCGTCATTGGCAAGAAGCTGCAAAAGGGCATGAAGTCCCTTGCAAACCGGGATGCCAAGTGGGCAGACATTTTCTCCAACTCCCTGTTCATCGGTATGATCTCCGCTTTCCTGGGCTTCGTGTTCTGCGATGTCTCCCGGCTGTGGAGCGAGGCCTCCCGTCAGGGTGTAGAAAAGGTGATACAGAACGGTGAAGAGGTGGAAAAAGCCGTCACTTACTCCCCCACCTCCGGTCTGGTGCCGGTGTGCGTCATGGCAGTATCCGCCCTCGTAATGGTGGTCTGCGGACTTTTGATGCGCAAACCCAAGCTCAAGTGGCTTTCTGAATACGCGCTGCCCATCAGCCTTGTGCTGGGCATGGCGGCGGCAATTCCCATCACCGCATGGCTTGGTTAAGGAGGTAGTGATATGAAAAAGCAACTTTCTTATATGGACTCCGTCCATCGGGACGGCACCATTTGGAATCTTTCCGTTATGGTACTGCTCCTTGCTTTCCCCGTGGCAGTATGCTTTGTTTTCCACACTGTGCCGGATTGGGGCAGTCTTCTGATGGGTCTGATTGCCACCGCCCCCATGTACTGGGCAGTGGGTGCCATTGAAACCGTCACTTTTGTCCCCATGCTGGGTGCCGGCGGCTCCTACTTAAGCTTTGTCACAGGAAACATCTCCAACCTGAAGCTGCCCTGTGCCCTGAACGCCATGGAGCAGAACCAGGTCAGCGCCAACTCCGAGGAAGGGGAAGTCGTCTCCACCATCGCCATTGCCGTGTCCAGCATCGTCACCACGGTGATCATCATTATCGGTGTTGTATTGATCGTACCCCTGACCCCCATCTTACAGGCTCCGGTGCTCCAGCCTGCCTTTGATCAGATCCTGCCCGCCCTCTTCGGCGGACTGGGTGTTGCCTTTGTTTCCAAGAACTGGAAGCTGGCAGTGGTACCTGTGGTACTGATGCTCATTCTGTTTATTTTCGTTCCCGCGCTGGATGCCGGAACTGTGGGCATCATGGTGCCGGTATCGGCGCTGCTGACCATCGGCGGAGCACGGGTGATGTACAAGAAAGGGATGATTGCATGATCGGTTACATCCTCTTGGGCGTTTTTGCCCTGTTATTAACGGTTTTGATTCTCCGCGCGCTTGCCTTTACCCCCAAGGTTCTGCCGGTGCAGGATCCGGAGCCGGTGGAGTTTGACCGGGAAGCTCCGGTGTATACCCTGCAAAAACTGGTGCAGTGCAAGACCGTTTCCTACAACGACCCCCAAATGGAGGACGACGAGGAATTCCGCAAACTCATCCGGCTGCTGCCGGAGCTGTACCCCCGCTTCTTTGATGTCTGCTCCTTCCGGGAACTTCCGGACCGAGCGTTGCTTTTGCGCTGGCCCGGTAAATCCGACAAGGAACCCAGTGTGCTCATGGCTCATTACGATGTGGTGCCCGTCAACGAAGAAAGCTGGGACAAGCCCCCCTTTGCCGGCATCATCGAAGACGGTGTGTTGTGGGGGCGGGGCACTCTGGACACCAAGGTCACCCTTAACGGTGCTTTGTCTGCCGCAAACCATCTCATCACCAAAGGCTTCCAACCGGAAAATGATATTTACTTTGCTTTCTCCGGGGGCGAGGAGGTCAACGGCCCCGGTGCCGCCAATATCGTCCGTTATTTTCAGGAGCATGACATCCACCCGGCATTGGTGGTGGATGAGGGCGGTGCCGTGGTAGAAAATGTGTTCCCCGGTGTAAAGGCCCCCTGCGGTCTCATTGGCATTGCGGAAAAGGGCATGATGAACGTGTGCTACACCAGCCGTTCCGCAGGAGGACACGCCTCCGCACCTCCCGTTAAATCCCCTATCCCCACTTTGGCGGAAGCCTGCCGCAAGGTTCTGAAGCACCCCTTCCGGATGCACATTACAAAGCCTGCCGCCGAGATGTTTGACACCCTGGGACGGCACTCCACCTTTGCCCTGAAGCTGGTGTTTGCCAATCTGTGGCTGTTCCGTCCGGTACTGGATCTTATCTGCAGGGGTAGTGGCGGCGAGCTGAACGCATTGGTGCGTACCACCACCGCCTTTACCATAGCCAGCGGCAGCAACGCCAGAAACGTCCTGCCCGCCCAGGCAAGCCTTGTGAGCAATATGCGGCTGAATCCTGCCGATTCCGTGGAAAGCGCCGCAGCCTACCTGAAAAAAACCGTAAATGACCCCAATGTGGAGATCACCGTACTGGAAAGCTTTGCCCCCAGCCCCATCTCCGAAACCGGCTGCAAAAGCTGGGAGAAGGTAGCCTCCAGCGTTGCCCGGACATGGCCCGGCTGCATTGTCTCCCCATATCTCATGGTACAATGCTCTGATTCCCGGCACTACCGAGATCTTTCCCGCCACGTATATCGCTTCAGTGCCATGGACATGACCGCCGAGGAACGGAAGAGTATCCACGGAAACAACGAAAAGATCCGGCTGGAATCCATCGCCCGTGCCACGGAGTTTTACATCCGGCTCATCCGCCAGTGCTGATGCCCCTTTCGTTGAAAACAACCAACAGGACACATAAAAATCCCCAATAAATCTGCTCATTTTGGGACTAGCTTTTTGAAGAGGTTTAGGGTATGATGGGCGGTAGCAAAAAGGAGGTAGCGCCATGCTGAAATCACAACCGGATAACATAGCCTTCTATCGGCGGGTTTTGATCATTGCTTTGCCCATCATTCTGCAAAACGCCATCACCAATTTCGTGTCAATGCTGGACAACGTGATGGTAGGACAGCTTGCCACGGCGCAGATTGCAGGCGTTACCATCGCCAACAACAATCTTTTGTTCATTTTCAACCTCTGTATCTTCGGCGGTGCTGCCGGTGCAGGCATTTTCACCACCCAATACCACGGCTCACAGGATCACGAGGGCATCCGCTACACCTTCCGGTTCAAGCTTGCCATCTGCCTCATCCTGACGGTCATCGGTGTGTCGGTCTTCCTGCTGTTCACCCAGCCTCTGGTGGGCCTTTATCTCAAAGGTGACGGTGACCCCCAGCTGGCAGCCGATACCCTTCTGTACGGAAGCCAGTATATACGCATTATGGTCATCGGCTTCCTACCCTTTGCCCTGACCAATGCTTATGCCAGCACCCTCCGGGAATGTGGACATACCGTGGTTCCCATGGTGGCAAGCCTTATTGCCACCCTTGTCAATCTTTTCTTTAACTATTTGCTGATTTTCGGCAACTGGGGTTTTCCTATGCTGGGCGTCAGCGGCGCCGCCATCGCCACGGTGATTTCCCGCTATGCGGAACTTGCCATCGTCGTCCTCTGGACCCACAGACACTCCCTGGAGCTGCCCTTTGTCAAGGGACTTTACCGCTCGGTACATATCCCCAAGGATCTGCTGCGGACCATTCTCATAAAGGGTTCCCCTCTGCTGTTCAACGAGCTGCTGTGGTCCACCGGTCTTGCTTTTCAAAATCAGTGCTACTCCCTGTGCGGTCTGGAGGTGGTGCCTGCCTTGAGCATTTCCACCACCATCTACAATCTTGCAGGCGTTGTGTTTCGCTCCCTGGGCAGCACCGTGGGCATCATTACAGGGCAGATGCTGGGTGCCGGACGCCCGGAAAAAGAGGTCCGGGAGGCCAACAAAAAAATGGAGGCCTTGACCATCTGCTCCGGTGTCGTATTCGCTTTGGTAATGGGTTCTTTGGCCTTTGTCTATCCCAAGCTGTACAACACCACGGAGTCCGTCCGTACCCTTGCCACATGGCTCATCGTGATCTCCGCTTTGTATATGCCTTTGCAGGCATATATCTTCTCCGTGTTCTTCACCCTCCGGGCAGGAGGCAAGACAATCATTACGTTCCTGTTTGACTGCGGTGCCATTTGGGCATACTGCGTACCGGCAGCCTTCCTGCTGTGCAACTTCACCCAGCTGCCTATTCTGCTGATTTTCGCTTTGTGCAATGCAGGCGACATCATCAAATGCTTCATTGGCGCATACATGATCCGCAAGGGCACATGGATCCAGAATTTGGCTGTCAAAGAATAAAGAAGAACCGGCTTGCTGTTCCTTCCGAACGGCAGGCCGGTTTTTTCAGATCAGGTTTTTGTTCAGCACAAGGGTACTGTACAGGAAAAGCACATCCTGTCCGTGGAAATCCACAAACTGAGAAAGGGCATCCACACTGATATAGCGAATGTCTACCAAGGTCACCTTGCTGTAATCCGACAGCAGCAGCGGTGCCAGAGAGCTTCCGAAGGAATCCCGGAAGATCACCAGTTCCCGGTCCGTTGCGGCATCCGGATTATCGATGACCAGAAGACCCTCCATACCGGAAAGGTAGATGTCGTACAGATCCTTAGCCTGGAGATCTGCCTCATCGTAGATCTTCCGCACCGTTTCTCTTCCCATTGTGTCATAGCCGGTGACGGTACAGCCCCGGATGGTGTCATTCTCCATGAGATATAGGGTTTCGGCATCCATAGGCAGTGCCGCCTGTCCGTGATACACGCCGTAAAAGGGGCGCTCCACGGCTGTCTGCGTAAAATCCTCCGCCTTGGGAGGTTTCACGCCCAGGCTTTGGGACAAAAGCTGTGCCACAGGCAGAAGCCTTTCCTGCCGCCAGTGGGTGTCGGTAAAGTAATAATCCTGCAGCGTCAGCTTTCCGGTAAGATCCACATGGGTCGCCCAGGGCATCCCCTGCCGCACCATAGAAAAGAGCTTTTCATAATCCAGCTCCAGATAGCCGTTCTCCCGGGCAAGATAGTAGCCCTTATCCGGCACAACTGCGCAGATCACCGTACTTCCCGCATCCTTCAGATACTTATCGTAGACCTTTCCAAACTGCTGCAGTGCATGGCTCACAGAGCCTTCCTCCAAGGGGTATTCCATTTCCGCAGCATAGCCCTGTGCCATATAGATACCGTTGTTGTCCTTTTGCTGCATCACATAATTATGAAACAGTGCCTTCAGAGTCCGGAAAGAATCCCGCAAAGGAAACTGATCCAGGGTGTAGCTTTCAAAGTCTGTCATAAAGTCACCGGAAAGCAGAGTGTCTCCGGTCAGCTCCGGAAACTGCTCCAGTGGGCGGCGCTCTGCGTCGGAAAAGTCCTTGTGGGGTCCAAACCATGCAAACAGTGTCAGCGCTGCCCACAAAGCAGCCACCGCACCTGCTCCGATCCACCGAATTTTATTGTTCTTCATAGCGCCACCTCCTTAAAAGCGAAAATACAGGAACGGATTGAAGGATCCGTCCACCAAATAGGCACTGCACACCAGCAGTGCCGCCAATAGCAGCACCGGCTCCAAAACCGCCACAGACCGGGTATTTTCCAGCCGTTTTGCCGTGTTCCGGATCAGAGGAGTGGAACCTACCACCGCCAGCACCAGCAAAACACCGTAGCTGCGCAGGTAATACAGG
>JAGAMQ010000033.1 GCA_017624645.1 Oscillospiraceae bacterium | reverse complement strand
GCATAGAAAAAGCCCCTTAAGGGGCGGCCCGAGAAAGGAATGCGGTCGGCAAACCGTTCGGGGCCCCTTTAGGGGCAATAGTCTGTAAAATGCCCTTCTAGGGCTTAATCAAGCCTCCGGCTTAGCCGGAGGTTTTGACTAAGAGGGGGGGAGCTGGAGATTCTCCGGAGTCTGCAACTGCAGATAGAAGCAGGCGTAGGTGCCGTCTACCCCGGCGCGGCAGCGCCATGCCAGCAGCAGGGAAAGAAGCAGGTGGATGGCAAAGGTTCCAAAAAATGCTGTCTCCTTTTCCATGGAGATCCCCAAAAGGGGAAACAGCAGGTCGGCATATGCCGCAGCAGCTATGACGATTTGCAGCAGGTAGTACCACCAGTAGGAAAGGTCCAGAGAAAACAGCTGGCGGCAATGCCCCTTTGTCAGCCTTCTGCTGATGCCCATGGCGGCAAGAGCGCGGGGCTGCTGGGTGTCCATGATCACATAGCGGCTGAACCGGAGCCGATAGAAAACCGGGATCCCCACTGTCAGAAACAGCACCCCGGAGACGATGTATACCGGGATCAGATATCGGATGATTTCCCCCTGAAGCTCCGGAGGTAGGGTGCCGGACTGGAGAAAAGCTTCATCCCGCATAAGAGCAGAGAGCTTTTCCATTACAGGCATGGAGAAGGGTGTCAGAGAAAACACCAAGGTAACCAGCTGTATGGCAATAAACGCAAGGGCACTGTACAGAAGAAACTCCAAAAACATCAGCCGCAGCAGCACGGAAAAACGGCGGAAGCCTGCGGTCAGATCCCTGGGGGCAAAGGGTTCCTTCCGTGCCAGCCGCAGCATGCAGAAAAGAAAACCCACCTCCCAGAAAGGAAGTGCCAGACTGGCGGCAAACTGCAAAATGGTCTGCAAAGAGGTCAAAACAGTTCGGGTCCCGATACCGGAAAGACCGCCAGTGGTGCCGATTCCCCGGGACAGAAGATAGTGCAGCACCGTCAGCACAAGGCTGACAAGGAGTGCGGCACCGGTGTGCAGCAATGCCAGCTTTCGGGGCGGATAGGCGGCCTGTGACGATGCATAGCCGGAGGTGTCCTTTAAACTCCGGACAGAAAAACGGTCCATAATCATACCCTCATTTCCAAAGGATGCTTCCAGTTTACGCCAAAATTGCGGAAATAGCAAATGAATTTTTTGTAACGGTGGATTTTTGACAAAAAATATGTTACGATAGGGTAAATTGTAATTACCCAGGAGGAAGAAAATGGAATTGGGAGAGCGTTTGCGTCTTGCCCGATTGGAGGCAGGACTGTCCCAGCGGCAGCTGTGCGGCGATACCATCACAAGAAATATGCTGTCCCAGATCGAAAGCGGAAAGGCACAGCCGTCTATGGGTACTCTGCGGATCCTTGCCGGTCGGTTGGGAAAGCCTGTGGGATACTTTTTGGAAGAGGAAGCCCCGGAGGCACCGGCTATGGCCCGGGCACGGGCAGCCTATGCCACAGAAGATTTTCGACAGGTGCTGGCACTTTTGGAAGAAACAGATGGGGACGGTGAGGAACAGCGGCTTTTGCAGGCCCTTTGTCTCACGGAACTGGCGGAGCAGGCGCTGCAGGAGGGACGACTTCCCTATGCCCGGGAGCTTTTACACCGGGCAGGAGAGGGCAGAAGCCTTTACTGGACAGCCTCTTTGGAACGCCGGCGGCTGTTGCTTTTGTGGCAGGCGGGAGAAGAGGTGACTCTGGAGGCCGATGATCGGGAGCTGCTGCTTCGGGCGAAAAAGGCATTGGACCGGGAACAGGGAGTGCAGGCGGCGATCTATCTGGATGCTGCCGAGAACCGGCAGGAGGATTGGTGTATCCTCCGGGGAAGAGCCGCCATTGCGCAGGGACAGTACCGGGAGGCTGCCCGGTATCTTCACCGGGCAGAGGCGCGTTATCCCGGCGAAACAGCCGGATTGCTTGAGCTGTGTTACCGGGAACTGGAGGACTATAAAATGGCGTATTACTACGCCTGCAAACAAAAATAGAGAAACGGGACAGCCGCTGGCAGTCCCGTTCTTGCTTGGAAAAAAGAAGAGAGGTAGAAAAGAGGTAGAAAAGTGCGGCTCATGGCTTCCGCATCCTTTCTGATTACAGCATAAAGTCTGCTTTTGAACAGCCAATGTCCCAAATAATAATTTTTTGCAACGATTTTATGAACAGCTGCAGTTGAAATCTACATTTTTCCGCTCTGACCAGTAGGTCAGGGCTTTTTTGATATCTTCCTCCGGGAAATCAAAATATTCTGTCAGCTGCCAAAGCTCCGTGTAGCCGGCACGGAAAGCCTCCAGAAAATCCTCCCGGGTCAGATAATGCTCTGCAAAATACCGGTTTGCCCGGTATTCGCTGCGTTCCACCAGTTCATAGGGACTGTCTACCTTGTGCAGAGCGCCGGTGGCTATGTGCCCCATTTCGTGGCAGCAGACCCCCCGGAGGAGCCGGGTGGAGCGGATCTTGGAAAAATCCAGAAATACTGCGTAGTAGCTGCCGTCCCGGACGGTGGCACCGGGCTGGGGGACACCCTGAAAGGGAATCACGTCCACCCGGTTCTTTTGGCAGTATTCGTAAAAGTCGGAAAGCTCAAACATGGTTACTGATTCTCCTGATTGGGCTGTCGCCGGCTGCGCATGGCACGTACCATGGCACGGACAGCCTCCTTTTGTTCATCGTCCAATTCCTTATATTCACCGTAGAAGGAGATATCCACCTCGTCCAGCACATCGGAGGATTCCTCCTGTCCCAGCAGGTAGCCTACCGATACGCCGAAAAAGGCAGCGATCTTTTGGGCAGTTTCTGCACTGACACCTTTTTTGCGACCCATTTTCAAATCGGTGATGAGACCGCGGCTGATGGAAAGCTCGTCGCACAGGCGACCGGGGCGGATGCCGCGCTGCTCGCAAAGCTTTGTGATCATTTCATATAAACTGCCCATAATTGACCCTCCGTACTTGTGCAAGTACACAAATAAGCAAAAAATGGCAAATTGTACTTGACTTGTACTCGAACAAGTACTAATATAGAGGCGTGGCAAGTACCTGTACGAGTACATAATATTGTTGACACCTGTATTTTAGTACATGAACGGGTACTTGTCAACTACAAATCAAGGAGGTGTGCAGAGTTTGAACAGCTTATTGCAGCAGCTGTACCTCCCGGTGGGTACAGCGTACCAAAGAAACTGTACCATAAGAAGGACCGTTGCACCACGCCCCAGGGCGGCGACACGTCCCATGCTTTCCCTTATGGATCTGCAGGCAATGCCGCCTCCCGGGTGGTGTCCCGGCTGTGGTATGGAGCTCTACCGGCCCGGACAAAAGATGTGCCCCGAATGCGCAGGTGAGGAGGGTGGATGACATTCTTTCTCCGGCACAGCTTTTGGGGGAGCTGCGAGCCATCGCCATGGCAAGGGCCACGGATTTTCTCACGGTCCGGGACGGAGCGCTGGAGATCCGGTCCACCTCGGAGCTGACTCCGGAGCAATGCGCCGCCATTGCTTCTGTGGAGCGTTCCACCGGTGGACTGAAGGTGAAGTTCTATGACAAGCTTAAGGCGTTGGAGCTGCTGGGCAAGTATATGGGACTGTTCGAAAACCGGGCGGCGTGGCAGTCGGGGCAGGAGAATAATCTGCTTGAGGTCCTCTTAAAGGGGACGGCACAGGAGGTGGATACCAACGATATACCGGAAATTCAGCAAGCGGCAGCTGCTGGCCATGACCTGGTGGAACCGCCCAAGGCTGAAGGAAAATGATGCCATCCTTTGCGACGGGGCGGTGCGTTCCGGCAAAACTATGTGTATGGTCACGGGCTTTTTTCTGTGGAGCATGGCAAGCTTTGATGGGAAAGTCTTTGCCCTGTGCGGCAAGACCATCGCATCGCTGCGGCGCAATGTGGTGATCCATCTGCAAAGCTGGCTGGGAGGGATTTTGGACATTACCGAGCAGCGCAGCGACAACCGGCTGGTGGTTCGGGGTCCCGGGGGAAAGAAGAATGTGTACTACCTTTTCGGCGGTCAGGATGAAAGCTCCTATATGCTGATTCAGGGCATCACCCTTGCCGGGGCGCTGCTGGATGAGGTGGTGCTGATGCCCCGGTCCTTTGTGGAACAGACCTGCGCCCGATGCTCTGTAGAGGGGTCGAGGTTGTGGTTCAACTGCAACCCCGGTTCTCCGGAGCACTGGTTCTACCGGGAATGGGTACAAAAGTGCCGGGAAAAGAAGGTGCTGCGGCTGCATTTTACCATGGCGGACAACCCGGCGCTGCCGGATGGGGTGCGAAAGCGGTATGAACGGATGTACACCGGACATTTCTACCGCCGGTATGTCCTGGGACAATGGTGCGGTGCGGAAGGACTGGTCTACGATTTTGACCCGAAGCGCCATGTGACTCACAGGGCCCCGGAGGCAGGCCGCTATTATATCTCCGTGGACTACGGCACCCAGAATCCTTTCTCGGCGGGACTGTGGTGCGTAGGGGAGGGGAAAGGGGTACGCCTCCGGGAGTACTACCACAACGGCAGGCTCACCGGCACCATGCTTACCGATGAGGAATACTACCGGGCGGTGGAGGAGCTGGCAGGGGATCTGCCGGTGGAGCAGGTGATCGTAGACCCTTCAGCAGCCTCCTTTATTGCGGTGATCCGCCGTCACGGAAGATTCCGGGTTCGCAAAGCAAAAAACGATGTACTGCCGGGAATCCGGCTGGTGGCATCGCTTTTGCAGCAGGGGCGGCTGCAGGTGATGCCGGAGTGCCGAGATGCCATCCGGGAGTTTTCCCTGTATCGGTGGCAGGAGGACGAAAGCCGGGATGTACCGGTGAAGGAAAACGATCACGCCATGGACGACATCCGCTATTTCTGTATGAGCGTCCTGCGCCGGTAGGAAAGGAGAAACAAATGAAAAAGTGGTTATTGGAACATTTCCTGCCCATGTGGGCAAAGGAAACAGTGATGCGGGATAACCGCCGCCTTGTCCGGCAGAACCGGGCATTGGAACACAAAAACGCCCAGCTGCGCTGCTATATCCGGGGACTTCATGTGGGCCTGGGACGCAGCCGGCGGCAGACAGGAGGAAACCATGAAACTAACTGAATATCAGCAGGCCTTCGGCGCCTGGGACAAGACCGGCGAGGCTATGTCAAAGGCGATCCGGGAATGGTTTTCTCTTTACTACCGGGACAGCGCCGACGACAATGGGGACCCCTGCCAGCGCATTGCCTATACGGTGGTGAACAAGCTGAGTAAGGCGGTTTTCAGTGAGTACACCGCCACCTGCGAGCAGCCTTTTTACCGGCAGGTGCTGCGTTCGCTGAACGAAAAATCCCGGCAGGCACTGGAGTTGGCACTGGTGGGGGGCGAATGTTACATAAAGCCTTGTCCAACAGAAAAAAGCTTCCGGTTTGCGGTGATCCCCCGGGATCAGGTGCTGGTATTTTCCCGGGATTCCGATGGGGAGATCACCGATATGGGCTGCGCCCATCACAGCATCCGGGGCAAGTACTACTATACCCTACTGGAGCGGCGCCGGGTGGATGACAGGGGGTATCTTACCATCGAAAACACCCTGTACCGATCCTTGAATGACCGGAGCATCGGCACCCGGGCGCCTTTGGCAGAGCTGCCGGAATACCGGGACTTTGCCCCCATCTACACATTCCCTGTTCCCATAGGCTCTGTGGGCCTGTGGCGGCTGAAAACCCCTATGCTCAACTGCGTGGACGGCTCCCGGGAGGGTGTCAGTGTCTATGCTCCGGCGGTGGGACTGATCCGCAGCATCAATGAAAATGAAGCCCAGCTGGCGGGAGAATTCCGTCGGGGACAGAGCCGCATCCTGGTGTCCCGGGATCTGCTGGACAAGGATGGCAGCCTCAGCCAAAGCCTGTTTGTGGGGCTGGATGAGGATCCGGAGCAGGTGGGATTGCATATTTTCTCCCCCCAGCTGCGGGAAGAGTCCTACCTTGCCAGAAAGCAGGAGTACCTGCGCAATGTGGAATCCGTCATCGGTCTGCAGCGGGGCATGCTGTCGGATATCAACCGTTATGACAGAACTGCCACGGAGATCTCTGCCAGCGAAGGAGAATTTAATCTGACGGTGATGGATTTCCAGCAGATGTGGGAAGAGGGCGTCCGGGGCACCCTGGCATTATGTGCGGTGTTGGGGAAGATCTACGGACTTTGCCCCGGGGAGGAACCCCAAGTGCAGATCGACTGGGGCAACGGTGTGCTCTATGATGAGGACAAGCTCTGGCAGGACTACCGGGCTATGGTGTCTGAGGGTCTGATCGCTCCGGAGGTCGCTTTGGGGTGGCGCTTTAACCTGCCGGCGGATACCCCCCAGCAGCGGGAGTTTATCCGTAAAAAATATATGTCTCAATAAATTTAGCCGTGACCGGG
Source organism: Oscillospiraceae bacterium (assembly GCA_017624645.1). Classification (GTDB taxonomy): domain Bacteria; phylum Bacillota; class Clostridia; order Oscillospirales; family Oscillospiraceae; genus Faecousia. The sequence goes on along the minus strand of JAGAMQ010000033.1, from coordinate 7,740 downwards.
CGTAAAAGGGGTCAGGTGCAGAGGTGCGACCTCGTAAAAAAGCATAGCACAGAAAGGATAAGAAAATGAAACGGGAATTTTTACAGGCAATCAAAGTAGGGGAGCAGGCGCTTCCCAAGGAAGTCATCGATGCCATCATGGCAGAAAACGGCAGGGATATCCAGAACGCCCGGCAGGCAGGAGACCAGTGGGAGGAAAAGTACCGGCAGGCACAGCAGGACCATGACCGGCAACTGCAGGCCCTCCGGCTGGAACACGCCCTGCAGGCAGGTGTGGCAAAGGCCAGGGGCAGAAATGTCAAAGCCATTGCCGCACTTCTGGATATGGATGCCATCTGCGCCGCAGAGGACATCCCCGGTGCCATCGATGCAGCCATGGAAGCGCTGAAGACAGAAAACGGATATCTCTTTGACACGGATCCGGTGCCGCCCCCCTACGCAGCAAACACCGGCACCCAGTCAGGTGTCCGGACAGATTATCCTGCCACACTGGCAGGAGCATTACGGGAAAAATACGAAAGGAAGTAAAAAACTATGGCAATTACTCTTATGGAAGCAAAGGTCGGCATGGTCGACAAGGTTGATCAGCAGATCGTGGATATGTTCCGCCGCAGCTCTCAGCTGCTGGAGGGACTGACCTTTGACAACAGCATTTCCCCCGGTACCGGCGGCAGCACTCTGACCTACGGCTACATCCAGCTGAAGTCTCCTGCTACCGCTGCAGTGCGTACCGTGGGCAGCGAGTACACCCCCGGTGAAGCAAAGCGGGAGAAGAAGACCACCGGTGCGGTGATCATGGGCGGCTCTTTCCAGGTGGACAGAGTACTGCAAAACACCGCCGGTACTGCCGATGAGATGGCATTTCAGGCGGAGCAGAAGATCAAGGCAACTGCCAACTTCTTCCACAACATGGCCATCAACGGCGACGGTGATGAGGGTGGCTTTGACGGCCTGAAGAAGCTGCTTTCCGGCACTGCCAACGAGCTGACCGGCACCGTGAGCCTGACCACCTCCCAGGAGCTGGATGACAACTACAACGCCTTCCTGGATGAGATGGACGCTTTCATCGCTTCTGTGGACGGCACTCCTGACCTGCTGCTCATGAACCGCGCCATGCTCATCAAGCTGCGTTCCATTGCCCGTCGGGCAGGTTACTACGAGCGCAGCCAGGATGACTTCGGCAACTTCGTAGAGACCTATGCCGGCATCCCCATGGTGGATATGGGCAAGTACTTTGACGGCGAGCAGAGCAGCGATGTCATTCCCACCGAGGATGGCAAGACTGCCATCTATGCGGTGTGTCTGGGTCTGGACGGCTTCCACGGCATCAGCCCCCTGGGTACCGGTGTCATCAGCTGCTACATGCCCGATCTGGAAAGTCCGGGTGCGGTGAAGACCGGCGAGGTGGAGCTGGTGGCCGGCGTTGCCCTGAAGAATACTCTGAAGGCCGCAGTGCTGAAGGATATCGCCATCGGCGAGTAATCCCGGGAGGTGTCCTGCGTTGGTAGATTTTGACTTTTACAGGGATACCTACCTGGGCAGCACCGTTCCGGAGAAAGCATTTCCTGCCGCGGCAGCACGGGCTGCCGCGGTGTTGGAGGACTATGAACGGCGCTATCAGGTGGAGTGTCCCGGTCCCGACAGCCGGCGCATGGCGCTGTGCGCCATGGCAGAGGTGATTCACAGCTATGGCAGCAGCCGGTTTCTGGGTTCAGCTACCGTGGGAAGCGTATCCGTGCGCTTTGACAGCGGCGGTGCCCGGGAGCTTGCCCGGGAGCTTTACCGAAAGGCGGGGATCTATCTGGACATCCGTAGGGGGGTGGTGTGATGCTGCCTCAGTTTTCCCAGACTGTGACCCTGTACCGCGAAGAGCCGGAGGGAATCCGGCGGCAGGTGCTGGAGGGGTGCTTTTACAGCTGGCAGATCCAACAGACCGAGCAGGAGTACGGGGTGCGGCAGCAGACCAAGTTTTTGCTGGTGATCCCCGGAAGCTGCGATATCCGACCCGGCGACCGGGTCTTTGACGGCGTCGGACCGGAAACGGTGGATTGGGAAACCTTCCTGCCGGTAAGTTTGCCGGGACTTTCCCAGGTGGCATATGTGAAGCCCTGTTATTTTGGAAGTGTGCTGTGCCATACCGAAGCCGGAAGGAGGTAATCAATGCAGCATGTAAAGGCTTTGGGGAAATACCTTTCCGGGTTTCCCCAATGGAAGGAGGGGTTGCCGGCGGTGGATACCACCCCGGCAATCCCCGAGGGCTGCGGCCTGTTTCCCCGGGGCGTGGAGGTGCTAAAGCGGCAGGAGGATGTGACCGGTGGGGTGCAGCTTCGGCTGCGGCAAAGCTTCTTGCTGCGGCGCACCGCACTTCGGACAGAAACCTCTGCCGGTTGGCTACTGGCGCTGCAGAACTGGGCGCTGGAAAATCCACCCCGGGAATTGGAAACGGTGTTCGGCACAAATCTGCAGCTGCGCCTGGAGAAGGGGCGGCTGATCCGGGCGGAACAGTCCGGAACGGCTACTTATGAAGTGGCGGTAATCATTGAATACACAAAGGAGAAGCATCAATATGAAAATTGAAAGAAAGTATCTTGCTCATTTTATCAATGCTGCTCAGTCCGGACAGGAGGCTGACTACGAGCGGCTGGGCAAGGATCTGGAGGAGTACAGCCCTGAGCTGTCTGCACAGGTGGACACCAAGAAGAACATCCTGGGAGAAACCTCTGTGCTGATCTCCGGTTATGAAAAAACTGCCGCCGTAGAGCCTTACTACGCGGTGGCAGGCAGCGCCTTGTTTGAGCGGCTGCAGAAGATCATCGACGAGAATCAGGTGTTGGATCAGCTGAAGGCCGATGTGGTGGAGGTGAAGCTGTGGGAACAGGAGGCGGAGGGCAAATTCCCTGCCATCCGGGAGGAAGTGTACATCGAAGTCACCTCCTACGGCGGCGACACCACCGGCTATCAGATCCCCTTCACCCTGCACTACACCGGCAACAAGGTCTGTGGCAGCTTTGATGTGAAGCAGCGGACTTTCAGCCAGGGCTAAAGGAGGATGTGCTATGGAGAAGATCTCTTTTGACAACGGTGTACGCCAGTACAAGCTGGGACAGGGTGTTCTGAAGCTGAACCCCTCGGATCCCAACCTGTTTTTGCGGTTTGAGAAAATCAGCGGTGAGTTGGCACAGATCGAGAAGGAAATGGAGCAGCGACTGCAAAGCGCTTCGGAGGATGCTTCCGTGGTGGCGCTGCTTCATGAGGCAGATATCCGGATGAAGCAGCTGCTCAACCGGCTTTTCGGTCCGGAAAACGATTTTGACAAGATCCTCGGGGGCGTGAACCTGCTGGCGGTGGCGTCCAACGGACAGCGGGTGGTGACCAATCTGTTTGCGGCGCTGGAGCCTATCCTTACCGAGGGTGCCCGGCAGTGCGCCCAGCTTGCCGGAGATGAGGCGCTGGAAAAGGCCCGTCAGCGCCGTGGGTTTTGACCGAACTTTGGCACCTGCCTGACCGGCTGACCGTAGGGGGGAAAAGCTACCCCATTCACGGAGATTTCCGGGATGTGCTGGAGATCTTCTCCTATTTGCGTGACCCGGCACTGCCGGAGTTTATGCGCTGGGAGGTGGCACTGCGCCTTTTCTTTGAAGGACAGATCCCCACCTCCCACAAAGGGGAAGCCATGCAGGTCCTGTGTCGGTTCCTTACCTGCGGACAAGAGGAAAAACCCGGGCCCAGTCTCATGGACTGGGATCAGGACGCAGCCATGATCGTTGCGGATGTAAACCGGGTGGCAGGACAGGAGATCCGGCAGCTTCCCTTTGTACATTGGTGGACCTTTCTATCCTGGTTTCATGCCATCGGACAGGGGCAGCTTTCCACCGTGGTAGCCATCCGGGACAAGCTGCGCCGGGGAAAAAAGCTGGAATCCTGGGAACAGGACTTCTACCGGGAGAACAAGGACCGGGTGGAGCTGAAAAAACGCTACTCAGCGCAGGAGCTTCAGGAGCAGGACCGGCTGAAGCGACTGCTGGAGCGGCAGAAAGGCAGGGAAGAAGATGGCGAATAAAAATAAAACCCATATTCATAAATTGGATATTATGGGGACACAGCTGGGGCTGCAGCAGGTCCGGGGAGAAATGCAGAGCTTGGAACAGACCCTTGGGGCGCTGCAGATGAAGCTGGCTGCCTGCTTTGGGGCAGGCCTGCTTACCGGCTGGCTTTGGCAGACGGTAGAGAAAAGCGGTCAGCTGAACGGGGTACTGAAAGAACTGGACGGGGCCTTTGGCCGTCTTGCCAATGCTGTGGGCAACGCACTGGCACCGGCGGCAAAATATGCCGTGGATTTTTTGACAGAAGCCGTAAAGGAAGCGACCAAGCTGGCAAACTATTTCGGGGAGATCCTGCAGGTGCTTTTCGGGACGGACAAAACCGTACAGAAAACCACCGCTTCCCAGAAGAAACTCACTGCGGCAACCAAGGTGACCTCCAAGGCGTTGCAGCGGAGCATCATGGGGTTTGACCAGCTGAACCGTTTGCAAAAGAAAGCCAGCAGTTCCGGCGGCACGAAGGTAAGCACCGCAGGAACCCAGAATACCCCGGCGGAACAGACCCTTCCGAAGCTGGATTTTTCTCAAACAGTGCTTCTGGAAATGCTGAAGGGGGTTGCCCAGGATCTGCGCAGCATCGATTTCGGTCCTGCTATCCATCAGCTGGGTTTGTTGTACGAGGCGGTGAAGCTCCACATTCCCACATTGTATGCGGGGCTGAATTTCTTCTGGGATGAGATTTTGTTTCCCCTGACAAGGTGGACCATTGAGGAGGCTGTACCTAAATTTCTGAAGCTGCTTACTGTGGCGGTACAGACATTGTCGTCGGTGATCTATGTGGTCAAACCGGCTTTGGTGTGGCTGTGGGAGAAGCTTCTTGTGCCCATGGGACAGTGGGCAGGGCAGACTCTGCTCAATGCATTGGATTGGCTGACACAAAAAATCATAGGCATTGCCAACTGGGCAGCGGAAAACCGGGAGATGGCGCTTTTAGTGGCGGCTGCGATCGCGCTGGTGACCATGAATTTGCTGGATTGCAACGGTGCTTTCGGGAATTTTGGTCTGTTCGGAGCAAAGAGTACCTCCCAAATGAATCTTTTCGGCGTGGCTATGGGCGCCGTCAAGACGGTGGCTGGTTCGTTGGGTACTGCTGTCGCGGCGCTGGGACCGGCAATTTTATTGGCGGTGTCCGGTTGGAATAAGATGACATCTGCTGCCGGTTCTGCCTGGCAGGGCGTAAAAAACGCATGGCAGGGTGCGTCTGCCTGGTTCCGGGAAAGGGTGCTCAATCCCCTGGGAGTTGGTTTCCGCAATACGGCAAACAGCATTATTGGCTCTGTGAACGGCGTTCTTCGGGGTATTTGCTCCGGAATCAACGCGGCAATAAAGGCTGTGAATGGGCTGTCCTTTACGCTGCCTCGGTGGATCCCGGGGCTGGGGGGCAAGACCCTCGGTTTTCATCTGAAAACTGTGACTGCGCCCCAGATCCCGTACCTTGCCCAGGGTGCGGTGCTGCCTGCCAACAAGCCGTTTCTTGCCATGGTGGGTGATCAGCGCCATGGCACCAATGTGGAAGCGCCCCTTGCCACCATCCAGGAGGCGGTGGCTGCGGTGATGGGTGACTTCATTGCCGGCAACATGGCAGGCCATGAAGCCACTGTGGCAGTGCTACGGGAAATTTTGGAGGCGGTGCTGGGCATTTCCATCGGTGACGATGTGATCGCCAGTGCGGTCAGCCGCTACAACACCCGGATGGCAGTGGTGAAGGGGGGTCAGGTATGAGAGCCACCACAGAACTTTTCAAGATCAACGGTAAGCCTATGCTGGTCCCGGATGAAGAGGTGGCGGTGAGCTACGAGGATCTGGATGACGGCGATTCCGGCCGGGATGAAAGCGGTGTGATGCACCGTATCCCGGTCCGCTACAAGGTAGGCTCTTGGACCTTCTCCTACTCCCATCTCACGGAGCAGGAGCGGCAGTATATGGAGAGCCTGTTTCCGGATGCGCCGGAATTTGAATTTTCCCATCCTGACCGGCTGGACAGCACAAAGCAAGTTTCCTGTACCGCTTACCGGTCCAAGTATTCCATCAGCTGGAAAAATGCCCGTACCGGTCTGTGGAGCAATTACGCCTTCACGATCATCCAGTGCTGAGGAGGTGATGCCATGTTAAGAACATTGGTACGACTTCCCGACGGCACGGAGCTGTTTTCCGGGACGGGTAACCGGAACGCGATACAAAGCATCACCGTGACCCAATGCGTCAACAGCGGCACGGATCTGACCCTGGGCTCCTGCTGCGCAAACATGGTGGAGCTCAAGCTGTTCACTCCCGGCGGCGGAGTTTGTATCCATGCAGGCGATGAGCTGGAGATCTACCGCCTGTCAGACGCAGGCGAGCGCTATAAGGTGGGTATCTTCACGGCGGAGAAACCTACGCGTCCCACCGCAAACAGTCTGCAGGTAACCGCCTATGACAGGGTGACAAGGCTGGATAAGGACCTGACCCAATGGTTTGCCGGTCTGGATGCATGGCCTTACACCCTGTTTGATCTGGCGTCTATGACCTGTGAGGCCTGCGGACTGGTTCTGAAGAACACAGAGATCCCCAGCGGCGGATATCCTGTCCGGCAGTTTTCTCCAGATGGGATAACCGGTCGGCAGCTTATGCAGTGGATCGGTGAGGCTGCCGGCCGGTTTTGCCGGGCGACGGCAGATGGAGATCTGGAATTTACTTGGTACACCCCAGCCGAGGGTGTGGCAATCGCTACCACAAAGGCGGCGGAGGAAATCGTGTATTCCAACGGTGCCCTGCATCTCATGGCAGAGGATGTTGTGGCAGAGGACGACGGTGAGGGTAATGTGATCCTTATCTCGGACCGACTTTCGATTTCTGATGATGGAGCGGGAAATGTTTCCCTGCTTTTGGAAAAGGCTGCGGAGCAGATCCCCTTCTTCCAGAACGGGCTGACCTTTGAGGATTTCGAGGTTGCACCCATTGAGAAGGTGCAGATCCGGCAGAATGAGGAAGATGTGGGAACCGTCTATCCGGACGGCATCCCGGATGCGGTCAACACCTATATCATTACTGGCAACCCACTTTTGAGTGCTGTTACCGGTGATGAGCTGACGCCTGTTGCAGAGGTGCTGTTTGAACTCCTGCAGGGGGTGCGCTACACCCCCTGTAAAGTGGCGGTACCGGCAAGCTTCCGGATCCACGCAGGCAACACCGTGGAGATCACCGACCGAAACGGCAGGACCATCACAGCCTATGTGATGACAAAGGTCCAGAAGGGGCAGAAGGATACACTGGAATGTACCGGCAGCTCCTCCAGAGACAGCACCACGACCTTCAATAACCGGCAGCTCGCTTCCCTGCAGGGGAAAGTGCTGAATTTGCGCATGGATGTGGATGGACTGCGGCTGGAAAATACTGACCAGGCGGGAAAGCTGACCCTTGTGGAGGCAGACCTGCAGGGTATCCGGGGACAGGTCAGCGCCCAAACTGCCCAGATGAACGAGGTGCAGACCCAAATGACCCAGGTGAGCCAAACGGCTCAAAGCCTGCAGATCACCGTGGATAAGATCCAAAGTGACGGTGTCAATAAGATCAAGACCCAGATGGGCTATACCTTTGACGATGCCGGATTGCAGATCGCCCGGGAGGGTCAGCAGATGAAGAATCTTCTGGACAATACAGGT
>JAGAMQ010000032.1 GCA_017624645.1 Oscillospiraceae bacterium | reverse complement strand
TCGGCGGCGCCGGCAACAATGTTATCAACCGTATGATCGGTGCCGGTGTTGACGGTGTCGAGTTTGTGGTGATCAACACCGACAAGCAGGATCTGAATAAGTCCGTTTGCAAGAACAAGGTGCAGATCGGTGAAAAGCTCACAGGAGGCATGGGCGCCGGCTCCAAGCCTGAGGTGGGTCAGAAATCCGCAGAGGAGTCCCGTGCCCAGATCGCAAAGGTTCTGGAAGGCACCGACATGGTCTTTATCACTGCCGGTATGGGCGGCGGCACCGGCACCGGCGCAGCTCCCATCGTGGCTGATCTGGCCCACGAGGCAGGCATCCTGACCGTGGGTGTTGTGACCAAGCCCTTCAAGTTTGAGGGTGCCAACCGTATGCGTCAGGCTGAAGAGGGCATTGCTGCTCTGTCCGAGAAGGTGGACTCCCTGATCATCATCCCCAACGACCGTCTGAAGTACGTCACGGATCAGAAGATCACCTTTGCCAACGCTTTCGGCATTGCTGACGATGTGCTGAAGCAGGCTGTTATCTCCATCTCTGAGCTGGTTGGCGACGCATCCAATGTTGTCATCAACCTGGACTTCGCTGATGTTTCCGCTGTTATGAAGGACGCTGGCCGTGCACACATGGGTGTCAGCACCGCCGCCGGCCGTGAGAAGGCAGAGCAGGCTGCTCTGGCCGCTGTTTCCAGCCCCTTGCTGGAGACCTCGATCAACGGCGCTACCGGCGTGCTGGTCAATGTCACCGGATCTGCCGAGCTGACTCTTGACGATGTGGAGACTGCTGTTGGCATCGTGCAGGAGGCTGCCAATCCTCAGGCAAATATCATCTTCGGTGCTACTTGGGATGATAGCTTCCAGGATGAGATGCGTGTCACCGTCATCGCTACCGGCTTCGAGCAGAAGGAAGAGGCCGTGGAGGAGCAGGCTTCCGCTACCGCTAAGCCTGCCGATACCGATATCGACGAGATCTTCAGCGTGTTCAAGCGCTAAACTGTAATAATGCGGCATCCCGGACGACAGTCCGGGATGCTTTTCGTAAGAGGTAATTTATGGATGCATACCATGCACTGGCAGCCAGCTATGACCGGCTGACCAATGATGTGGATTATAGCGCTGTGGTGGCGTTCTACAGGCAGATTCTCGAAAGAGAAGGCTTACACCCCAGGACGGCTGTAGACCTTGCCTGTGGCACCGGCTCTGTGGCGCTGCTGCTGGCAAAGCAGGGATTGCAGGTCACTGCGGTGGATATGTCTGAGGAAATGCTGTGTCAGGCAAGCAGCAAGGCCATGGAGCAGAATTTGCCCATTCGCTTTGTACGCCAGAGCTTGCAGCAGCTTCGGCTGCCCAGAGGTGTGGATCTGGCGGTGTGCGCCTTGGACAGTTTGGATTACATCACTGACCCCCTGGACTGTCAGGAGGCGATCCGGCGTGTCTACCGGTGTCTGAATCCCGGGGGATGCTTTATTTTCGATGTCAACACCCCGGAAAAGCTCCGCAGCATGGACGGACAGATCTTTATAGATGAGGATGACGATGTCTACTGCGTGTGGCGGGGAGAGTTTGATGAGCAGGCCAATATCTGTACCTACGGCATGGATCTGTTCCAGCGTCAGGGGAGCTGCTGGCACCGCAGCTGGGAGGAGCATCGGGAATATGCCTACTCCCGGGAACAACTGACAGAATATCTGAAGCAGGCAGGCTTTACCTCCATCGGCGTGTATGCCGACAGGGCGTTTTGCAGCCCCGGTGAAGGGGAGCAGCGTATGTATTTCAAGGCAAGAAAGGGCAGAATCAAATGAGTGACTATTTGGTACGGGGAATGAGCATGGACGGCATGGTGAAGGTGGTGGCGATCCGTTCTACGGAGCTGGTGCGCCGGGGTGCCCAGATTCAGGGGACAACGCCTAACGCCACGGCCGCCTTCGGACGGCTTCTCACAGCTGCGTCCATGATGGGTAATATGCAGAAGGTGGAAAACGGTTCCATGACCCTGCAGATCAAGGGGGACGGTCCCATCGGCAGTATGGTCTGTGTATCGGATCCTACAGGCAATGTCCGGGGCTATGTCTACGAGCCCAAGGTGCCGCTGGTGGAGAAGCATCCGGGAAAGCTGGATGTGGGTACTACGGTAGGTACAAGTGGCACTTTGACTGTGATCCGGGATTTGCAGATGAAAGAGCCCTATGTGGGTTCTATCCCTCTGGTGTCCGGGGAGATCGGCGACGACATTACCGCCTATTTTGTGCAAAGTGAGCAGATCCCCACCGCCTGCGCTTTGGGCGTGCTGGTAGACCGGGATCAAAGCGTAAAGGTAGCAGGCGGTTATCTGATCCAGCTGCTTCCCGGTGCCACCGAAGAAACCATTACCAAGCTGGAGGAGGGTATCCGCCGCAGCGGTGCCGTTACAGCCATGCTGGAGCAGGGCATGACCCCCGAGGATATCCTTGGACAGGTGGTGGGTGACCTGGGCGTAGTGTTTCTGGAGACTACTGAGGTGGGCTACAAATGCTACTGTGACCGGGATCGGGTCACTGCTGCACTGATCAGTCTGGGACGGGAAGAACTGACCCAAATTGCTGATGAGGGGAAGACTTTTCCGGTGGAATGTCAGTTCTGCGATCATGTTTATGAATTTACTCCGGAGCAGATCCGCCAGCTGCTGGAAAAGATTTGATTTTATAGGGGAAAACAGGACAAATGCCCCCATTTGTCAGGGATAAAAATTCTTTCAGAAAAATGCAAAAAAATGCTTGACAAATGGGGCATCCTTCGTTATAATGTGTCCTGTCGCTGGCAAACAGATGTTGCGCGGCAAGCTTCGGGAGCATAGCTCAGCTGGGAGAGCACATGCCTTACAAGCATGGGGTCACAGGTTCGAGCCCTGTTGTTCCCACCAAATTTGGCCCGGTGGTGCAGTCGGTTAGCACGCCAGCCTGTCACGCTGGAGGTCGACGGTTCGAGTCCGTTCCGGGTCGCCAAATAAAGCATCTGAGCAGAGCGAAAAGCTCTGCTCAATATGCCTCTGTAGCTCAGTCGGTAGAGCAGTGGACTGAAAATCCACGTGTCACTGGTTCGATTCCGGTTCTGGGCACTTTTTTTATGCCCAAAAACAGCATCAAGCGGCTAGGTGCGTTGGGTGCTCGCACACAAAAGCACATAGACATTTGATGCGTAGGACACATGAGCAAAGAAGGCGGCAGCCGATTTGCGAATGCTGTCAGCGATTGCGGGAGTGCAAATGCACGGAGCAATCGGGTTTTTGTCTCGATACAAAAAAATTCAGGATGGAAGCAGTTGGTTCTTGCTTTCATCCTTTTTTCTTGTTATGCTAAAAGGTAGTGATTCTTAATTTTCGATAGAAAGGCGGTGCGGAAATGAAAAAAACAGATTTGCTCCTTGTTGTGATTGCGTTGATCGCGGCGGCAGGCATCTGGCTGTTCTATTCCGCAGGTGCAGACCATGGGCTGACCGCAGTGGTGACAGTCGATGGTGAGGTAAGAGCAGAACTCCCTCTGGATGAAACGGACAGTATCGAGATCGAAACAGAGTGGGGCTACAATATCGTCCATACAGAGGACGGTCAGGCCTTCGTGACAGAAGCAGACTGCCGCGACCAGATCTGCGTGGATCATAAGAAAATCGAAAAGGTCGGCGAGACCATCGTCTGCCTGCCCCATAAAATGGTGGTAGAGATCATCGGCGAAGGCGAAGCGGAAATGGATATGGTGGTGGGCTAAATGGACTATAAGAAAATTCCATACTACGGTCTGTTTGCCGCGCTGGCGATCCTGATGGGCTACGTGGAAATGATGATCCCTGTGCCGATCCCCATCCCCGGTGTGAAGCTGGGTCTGGCGAACGTGATCATTATCATCATGATGTATTTTATGGATACGAAAAGTGCTTTTTTCGTTTCCCTCATCCGTGTGTTCCTGTCCGGCTTGCTGTTTGCGGGTTTTGCAGGCTTATTGTACAGCCTTGCAGGGGCGATGCTCAGTTTTGCGGTGATGGCACTGCTGAAAAAGACTGGCAAATTCAGCATCATCGGCGTTTCCCTTGCCGGCGGTGTGTTCCATAACGTAGGTCAGGTGACTGTGGCGGCATTGGTGGTGGAAAACGTAAAGATGGCGTACTATCTGCCTTTCCTGCTGGTTTCCGGCGTGGTGACAGGTATCCTCATCGGCATCGTGGCAAAAACAGCCTTGGGCTATATCAAAAGATAAAACGAAAGGACTCCCTTCGGAAGTCCTTTTTTTCATGTCTTTTTATTGATCAAAAATGCTCCGGATGCTGTCCCGACCAGCCGGTTTCGGGCATGGTGGTCAGGCGGTATACATCCTCCATGGATAAATCGAAATCAAAAATATCCAGATTCTGCTTCATCCGTTCCATGGAAGAGGATTTGGGCAGAGGCAGAACGTTATTCTGCAGACAGAACCGCAGGCAGATCTGCGCTGGCGTTTTGCCATATTTCTGCGCCAGTTCCAGCAGGAGAGGGTCTTCCAGCACCCTTGTGCGGCCCAGAGGGCTCCATGCCTCCACCTGAATGCCCTGATTCAGACAGAAATTTGTGGTGGCAGACTGGGCATAGCCGGGATGGAATTCCAGCTGATTCACCATAGGACGGGTGTTGCAGTCCTTCAAAATATGCATCAGGTGATGGGGCAGGTGGTTGCTGACGCCAATGGCGGCAACCGCACCTTCATCATAGAGGCGTTCCATGGCTTTCCATGTTTCTGTCAGGACAGGCTTCCAGTCAGCATCGGGGGCAGACTGGGGCCAGTGAACGAGGAACATATCTAAGTACTGCACACCAAGGTCTTTGATAGATGCTTCGAAACTGCGCAAAGTGTTGTCATAGCCCAGATCGCCTTTCCAGACTTTTGATGTCAGGAACAGTTCTCGACGCTGAATACCGCAGTTTTTGATGGCATTGCCGATCATTTTTTCGTTTTGATACATTCTGGCGGTATCCAGATGGCGGTAACCTGCCTCGAGGGCATCCAGAATAATTGTTTCTTCTGCTACTTTATAGGTGCCAAAGCCCAGAAAGGGCAGTTCCACGCCGTTTTCCAGAATAAAACCTTTTTCGCTGATCATAAATTTTCCTCCTTACAGAAGTCCTTTTTCT
>JAGAMQ010000031.1 GCA_017624645.1 Oscillospiraceae bacterium | reverse complement strand
GGGCCGTCACCAGGAGGCCTCCGGCAAGAAGCTGACCTACTTCGACCAGGAGCGGAACGAGCACTACATCCCCTACGTCATCGAGCCCTCCCTGGGCTGTGACCGTGTGGCCCTGGCATTCCTGTGCGAGGCTTATGATGAAGAAGTGGTGGGTATGGACAAGAAGGGCAATCCCGATATCCGTACCGTGCTGCGTCTGCATCCGGCTCTGGCACCTTTCAAGGCTGCTGTGCTGCCCCTTTCCAAGAAGCTGAGCCCCAAGGCTGAAGAAATCTACAAGATGCTGAAGAAGGACTTTATGGTGGACTTTGACGATGCCGGCTCCATCGGCAAGCGTTACCGCCGTGAGGACGAGATCGGCACGCCTCTTTGCATCACCGTGGACTTCCAAACTGTGGGCGACGAGACCACCGAGGCTGACAACTGCGTCACCGTCCGTGACCGTGATACCATGGAGCAGGTCCGTATCCCCATTTCTCAGCTGAAGGACTATATTGCCAAGAAGTGCTATTTCTAAAAAGCGGACACCCTTGAAAACGCCCCTCTTGGGCAGGGGTTGCCTTTTCCGGGATTGGAAAACAAGATTAAAAGGGACAATGAACATCATGACACAAACGGAGTCAAAGGAATTATTGGAATATGCCATCAAGATCCGCCGGCAGATCCACCAGCATCCGGAGATCGGCTTTGATCTGTCCAACACCGTGAAGATCGTTGCCGGTGAGCTGGAAAAAATGGGTATTTCCTATTCTCTGGAATACGGACAGGGCAGCGTGGTGGCAGAGGTCGGCAGCGGTGAGAAGATCATTGCCTTCCGGGCAGATATGGATGCCCTGCCTGTGGAAGAAAAGGCAGATGTGGACTTCGCATCACAGATCCCCGGCGTCATGCATGCCTGCGGTCACGATTCCCATACCGCCGTGGTGCTGGCGGCAGCAAAGTACCTGAAGGCCCATGAGGAGGAATTGCAGAATCGTGTGCGTCTGATTTTCCAGCCCAGCGAGGAGGGCGCTGTCAGCGGTGCCAAGATGCTGGTGGATGCGGGCGTTATGGAGGGCGTGAGCCGGATATTCGGCTCCCATTGCGAGAACACACTGCAGGTCGGTCTGCTGGGTGTCCATGAGGGTGACTACATGGCAGCCTGTATTCCTGCCACCATCCGTTTTTACGGCAAGTCCACCCATGCCACCCTGCCCGATGCAGGTGTGGATGCCATCGCCATGGCGGCAGAAGCCTACTGCCGGATGCGGGAGATGGTGAAGGAAGAAGCAGGCAATGACCGTTACATATGGTCCGTGGGCCACTTTGCCGGCGGTGAGGTCCACAATGTGGTGGCAGACCTGTGCACCATGGATATTTCCTTCCGGTTCTACAACATGGACTTTGCCCGTCGAGTGGGAGAAAAGGTGCAAAGCATCTGCCACGAGATCGCCGATCGCTTTGGCGGCAAGGTGGAGATCGTGTGGTATATGAGTACTGGTCCTGTGTGCAACGATGCCCAGACAGTAGCCTGTCTGCGGCAAAGTGCCGCCGCTGAGGGCATTGAGGTGGTGGAGCAGGCACCCCGAATGAGCTCCGAGGACTTCGGCTGGTATCTGCAGAAGGCACCGGGTCTCATGTTCCGCTTCGGCACCCGTAACGAGGCGCTGGGCTGCACTGCAACGGCACACCGCAGCGACTTTAAGATTGATGAAAGCGGCATGGAGCCTGCCATCAGAGCCTTTGTCGGCTGTGCTATGCAATAATGCAAGAAAGCTTTTTTGCCAGAGTGCTGCCCTTTTCCTATTTGATACAACAGAAAACAAAAAAGACCGGCACGGTTGTGCCGGTCCTTTTTTGACATTTAGCGGTAGATCAGGGACTCTGCGTAGCGGGTAGCAATGACACCCTCGGGCTCGCCGGTCTGCTTGGACTCGGTGAGGATATGCTCGATGGTGTTGTAGATGTTGTCCACCTTTTCGATGACAGCATCCTTGTTGTAGGGACCGTCCACCTCGGCTGCTGCGTTGATCACGCCGCCGCCGTTGATGACGAAGTCGGGAGCATAGTAGATGCCCTTCTGCTTCAGAGCGATTCCGGAAGCATCGTCCAGGATCTGGTTGTTTGCACCGCCGGCAACAGCCTTGCAGTTCAGCATGGGAATGGTGGTGGGGTTCAGGATCGCACCCATGGCGTTGGGAGAGAAGATGTCGCACTCCTGGGCGTAGATCTCTTCGGTGGCAACGATCTTTGCGCCGAACTCTTCGGCAGCCTTGTCCGCCATAGCCTTGTTGCTGCGGTTGGCAATGATCAGCTTTGCACCGCTCTCATGGAGCAGCCGGCACAGGTCGTAACCAACCTTGCCCAGACCCTGAACGGCAATGGTCAGACCCTCCAGGGAATCAGCGCCCAGCGCCACCTTGGCGGTAGCCTTGATGCCCTGCCACACACCTCTTGCGGTGAAGGGAGAGGGGTCGCCGCTGTTCTGGGGCAGACCGCAGATGTGGTTTGTTTTGCGCAGCATCACCAGTGCATCGTCGCAGGTGGTGTTCACGTCCTCAGCAGTGATGTAGTCGCCGCCCAGGTTGTTCACTGCCTCACCAAAGGCCTCAAACATAGCCTCAGTCTTCTGGGAGGGATCGGCGATGATGACGCCCTTACCGCCGCCGTGGGGCAGGCCGGCAACTGCGTTCTTGTGGGACATGCCCCGGGACAGACGCAGGACATCAAACAGTGCATCATCGTAGGATGCGTAGGGGAACAGACGGCAGCCGCCGATGGCGGGGCCCAGGTTGGTGTTGTGCACAGCGATGATGGCCTTCAAACCGGCCTTCTCGTTGTTGATGAACAGCACCTTTTCATGACGGTAGTTGCTCATTTCGGTCATTGCATTCATAATAGTTTACCTCCTCTTATATTGGGGCTGTCGAAAGTGACAGCGAACTTACGCTTTATAATCCTTGCCCAGCTGCAGTGCCTTCCTGTTCAGCTCGATGAGGGCCGCCTTCTTAGGAGGAACCAGGCTGCTTACCACAGTCTCTACACCCTCAAAGCTCAGCTCCGGCTGATTTTCCAGCAGGCTGCCCAGAATAATCATGTTGGCAAGGGAATCGATGCCGTTTTCCTTGGCAAGGGCGGTTGCGGGAATGGGGAACACCTGTACATCGGTGCGCTGGATCTCATAGTGGATCAGGGAGCTGTCCAGATAGATCTGTCCCCCGGGAACCACGGTATCCACATACTTTTCCAGAGAGGGCAGGTTCATAGCAATGAGCACATCCGGCTCGGTGACGATGGGGCTGCCCACAGGGGTCTCGGACAGGATCACGTTACAGTTGGCGGTGCCGCCGCGCATCTCGGGGCCGTAGGAAGGCAGCCAGGAAACCTGCTTGTCCTCCAAAAGGCCCTTGTAGGCAAGGAACTTACCGGCAAACAGGATGCCCTGTCCGCCGAAGCCGGCAATAAGGATCTGTGTGGTCTTCATTTACTTGCCCTCCTTTGCCGCAGAGCGGTCCTTGTATACACCAAGGGGATAGTAAGGCAGCATATCGCTTTCCACCCACTCCAGAGCCTTCTGGGGAGTCATGCCCCAGTTGGTGGGACAGGCGGAAACCACTTCCACCAGAGAGAAGCCCTTGCCGTCGATCTGATTCTGGAAAGCCTTCTTAATGGCCTTCTTGGCAGCATTGACATTCTTCACATTGTTCACCGCCACACGGGTGATGAACTCAGGACCCTCCAAGGTGGCCAGCATCTCGCTGACCCGGATGGGCCAGCCGCAGTGGTTCACATCTCTGCCGTAGGGGCTGGTCTGGGTCACCTGACCGGGGAGGCTGGTGGGCGCCATCTGACCGCCGGTCATGCCATAGATGGCATTGTTGACGAAGATGACGGTGATGTTTTCATTTCTTGCAGCGGAGTGGACGGTCTCAGCCATACCGATGGAGGCCAGGTCGCCATCACCCTGATAGGTAAAGACGATGTTCTCCGGGCGGCAGCGCTTGATGCCGGTGGCCACCGCAGGGGCTCTGCCGTGAGCAGCCTCGATCATATCG
>JAGAMQ010000030.1 GCA_017624645.1 Oscillospiraceae bacterium | reverse complement strand
ATATGGAAAAACTGTGCAGGACAGTCTGACTGAAGCAGGATTTCGGGTTGTATGCTACACCTTCTCTGCCGGCGAAGCCAGCAAAAACGGGCAGACCTATTTATCCATCCTTAATTTTCTCGCGGAAAACCAGTTAACACGCGCAGATGCACTTATTGCGTTGGGCGGTGGTGTTGTGGGTGATATTACCGGATTTGCAGCTGCAACCTATTTGCGTGGAATCCGCTATATCCAACTGCCCACGACACTTCTTGCAATGGTAGATTCTTCTGTCGGCGGAAAAACAGCCATTGATTTACCTGCCGGCAAAAACCTTGCCGGTGCCTTTTGCCAGCCCAATCTTGTGCTTTGTGACACCAACGCCCTGCGTACATTACCCCGGGAGGTGTTTGTGGACGGATGCGCTGAGGTAATTAAGTACGGCGTCTTATTTGACCCGGATCTTTTCAGCCATTTGGAAGAGCAAGGTCTTTGCTTTGATAAGGACTACGTTGTCAGCCGCTGTGTGGAACTGAAGCGGGATGTGGTCCGGCAGGACGAGTTTGATCTGGGATTGCGGCAAAAGCTGAATCTTGGTCACACCATCGGTCACAGTCTGGAGCGTTTGAACAATTTTGCACTTTCACACGGTCAGGCGGTAGCCATCGGTATGGCCATTGTCAGCCGAGCGGCAACAGCAACGGGAATTTGCAATGCAGATGATACAGGGCGCATCCTGAAAATACTGCCCCAATTCTCGTTACCCGTGTCCACGGATTATGCTGCAGAAAAAATTTATGAATGTGCATTGTCCGATAAAAAGCGCGCCGGTGCCACCATCAATCTTATCCTCCCGGAAACCATCGGCAATTGTGTCATCAAAACTATGCCCATTGAACAATTGTTAACCTTTATTGAAGAAGGCCTGTAATTATGAATCTTACAATCCATCCCGGATTACTAAGCGGCACCGTTCACGCGATCCCATCCAAATCTCAAGCCCACAGACTGCTGATCTGCGCTGCTTTTGCAGACAGAGAAACAACATTGATTTGCCACCAGACAAATCAGGATATCGAAGCTACCGCAGCCTGTCTGCGGGCTTTGGGTGCTGTCATCACAAGAACGGAAACCGGTTATTTGATCGAACCGGTGAAGCACCTACCCGAAAGTGCCACTCTTGATTGCAACGAGAGCGGTTCTACCCTTCGTTTCATGCTTCCGGTTGCTGCTGCACTGGGTATTACCACCACCTTCCTGCTGAAAGGGCGACTGCCCTCCCGGCCCATGTCTCCCCTTTGGGAAGAGCTGACGCGTATGGGCTGCACACTTTCAAGACCTGCACCCAACAAAATTCTGTGTCAAGGCAAGCTCCACTGCGGGGAATATATCATTAACGGAAGTGTCTCCAGTCAATTTGTCACAGGGCTGCTCTTTGCCATGGCGTTGATCGGAGGAGAAAACAAGCTTACCGTAACAGGTAGGCAGGAATCAAAGCCGTACATTGAAATGACAAGAAGAGCCCTTTCTCTATTTGGTGTAAGCACCGAAAACACCACTGTTTCCTCTAGTCTCCCCTTTCATTCTCCCGGCACGCTGCTTGTGGAGGGTGATTGGAGTAACGGAGCTTTCTTTCTCGCTGCCAAAACTCTTGGAAGCTGTGTAACAGTAGACGGATTAGATCCTGATTCATCCCAAGGTGATAAGGTTGTTGCAGATATTCTTTCCGGGAGTGGGGAGACCATGACGGTAGATGCCGCAGACATTCCGGACCTGGTTCCCATATTGGCTGTTGTTGCGGGAGCACAGCACGGCGGTGTATTTCACAACATTGGAAGACTGCGTTTAAAAGAATCTGACAGGGTTGCTTCTGTAAGCGCAATGCTTGAGGCCTTGGGGGCAAAATGTCAAAGCAACGAAACAACGCTCACCGTTTTCCCCGGTATCTATCATGGCTGCACCATCGACGCGGTTAACGATCATAGAATCGCCATGGCTGCTGCCATAGCAGCTACCGTAGCTACAGGTGATGTTACCATTTTAGGCGCTGAGTGTGTAAATAAATCCTACCCCGGTTTTTGGGAAGAGTTTCGCAGATTAGGAGGACAACATGAGCAGTACATACGGTGAAATTCTCAAACTATCCATATTCGGAGAATCCCACGGAAATGCCATCGGTATGACATTGGACGGAATTCCCGCCGGCTTGCCCGTTGATCTTGATGAGCTGCAGACCTTTCTCAATCGCAGAGCACCGGGACAGCACGAGTATGCAACCCCTAGAAAAGAAAAGGATCAGCCGGAATTTTTATCGGGAGTCTGTAATGGCTACACCACAGGCTCTCCGATCTGCGCTATTATCCGCAACACCAATACCCGTTCACAGGACTATGAGAACCTGAAAGATGTGCCAAGGCCCGGTCATGCTGACTATACGGCACAAATAAAGTATCGTGGATACCAGGATCCTGCCGGGGGCGGTCATTTCTCCGGAAGATTGACAGCACCTCTTTGCATTGCCGGCGGGCTATGCAAGCAATGGTTGTGCACAAAGGGTGTCCAAATTGCCGCCCATATCTCGGTGCTTGGCGGTATCGCAGATGAGCCGCTTTATTTAGACTGGACTGCACCGGATCTCTCCATGATCGGCGGAAATTTTCCCGTTTGCAATCCAGAAGCAGGAGATAAAATGCGCAAGGCTATTGCCAAGGCTAAAGAAGACGGCGACAGCGTTGGCGGTCTCATTGAATGTATCGCTGTCGGCGTTCCCGGCGGTTTGGGTGATCCGATGTTTGGCGGCATGGAAAGCAGAATTGCGCAGATTGTATACGGTATTCCTGCAGTAAAAGGCTTGGACTTCGGTTCCGGTTTTACCGGAAGCTATTTGCGTGGAAGCCAGAACAATGACGCATTTTATGTTAAGGATGGCGCGATTAAGACCCAAACCAACAATGCCGGCGGCATACTCGGTGGCATTACCAACGGGATGCCTTTAGTATTTCAGGCTGCTATCAAGCCCACACCGTCAATTTCTCTGCCGCAGCAGAGCATCCGTCTTTCTGAAATGGAGACTGCATCGTTGCATGTGAAAGGACGCCATGATCCCTGTATCGTTCCCCGGGCCGTCCCTGTCATTGAGGCAGCGGCTGCCATTGCAATTATGGACGCATTTTTGTCCAACCCGGAATTTTAAGGAGTATACCTATGGATATTCAGGATCTTCGAAAAGAAATCGACCAAATTGATACCGACCTGGTAAGGCTTTTTGTCCAACGGATGAATGTAGCGGCAAGAGTTGCCGATTATAAGAAGGAGAACGGTCTGCCCATCTATGTCCCAAGCCGGGAGCGGGAAATCCTACAGGATGTTGCGCAAAAAGCCGGTCCCGAGATGGGTAACTATGCAAGAGTTCTTTATTCCATGCTTTTCGAGCTAAGCAGAAGCTATCAAAGCAAGCGGAATACGCAGACCACGCCCCTTTACCGTACCATTACAGAATCCATCCAAAGCACGCCAAAGCTGTTTCCCCAGACACCTATGGTTGCCTGCCAAGGTGTAGAAGGCGCTTATGCACAAATTGCATGTGAAAAGATCTTTAAAAGTCCTTTTATCATGTATTTCAAGAATTTT
>JAGAMQ010000029.1 GCA_017624645.1 Oscillospiraceae bacterium | reverse complement strand
CGTCATCCGCAGCCACAACCAGCACGGCAATGTCCGTGGCCTGGGTACCGCGCATACGCATGGCGGTAAAGGCTTCGTGGCCGGGGGTATCCAGGAAGGTACTCTGACGGCCGTTCAGCTTTACGGTATAAGCACCGATGTGCTGGGTGATGCCGCCGGCCTCCCCTGCTGTCACAGAGGTCTTGCGGATGGCATCCAGGGTGCTGGTCTTGCCGTGGTCAACGTGACCCATGACCACCACAACGGGTGCGCGGGTCTGGAGCTCTTCTGCGGTATCCTGGTGATCGTCGATGATCCGCTCCTCGATGGTAACGGTGATCTCCTTCTCTACCTTGCAGCCCATTTCCACCGCCACAAACTCTGCGGTGTCAAAGTCGATGGTCTGGTTGATGGCAGCCAGCACACCGTTCTTCATCAGGCACTTGATGACCTCACCGGCAGTCTTCTTCATGCGGCTTGCCAGCTCGCCAACGGTGATCTCATCGGGGATCTTCACGGTAACGGGAGCTTTCCGTGCCACCTCCATCTGCAGACGGCGCATCTTCTCCTGCTCCTCGTTGCGGGCCTTGTTTCCTCTGAACTTATTGTCCCGCTTGTTCTGCTGCTGGCCCTTCTTGCCGCCGATGCGCTGCTTGCCGCCCTGATAGTTCTGGACCCGCTCGGAAACCAGACTGTCTACACGGTCGTCAAATCGGGCAGAGTTCACCTGCACCGCAGAGGTATCCACCACCCGGCGCTCCCGCTTCCGCTCCGGCTCTGCAGGCTTCTGGGGCTTCTCCTGCTTCTGGGTCGCGGCAGTCTTGGCTTCCTGCTTGGCTTCCTGCTTGGCTTCTGCCTTGACAGGTTCCTGCTTGGGCGTCTCCTTCTTGGGAGCAGGCTGCACCGCAAACACCACCTCCAAAGAGGGGATCTGATTCTGCTGGGTGATATAGTCAAAGACCACATTCAGCTCCTCGTCCGTCAGCACCTGGGTGTTGGACTTGGGCTTCTCAAAAAACTTTTCCATGATCTGGCTGATTTCCTTGGTATTCATACCAAAATCCGCCGCGACCTCTTTCAATCGATATTTCAAACTCATATAAGCACCTCCGGTATTACTGCTTCGGTTTGCGGGGCTTGCCCAGCCGCTTGTTGCGCTGATGGGCTTTTTCTTCAGCCAGCCGCTGCTGTACCCGCTGGGTACGCCTTTCAAGGCTTGCCACCGCTTCGGCATCGGATGCTCTGCCCAGAGCCTTCACAAAGGCCAGAGCCAGTGCCGGATCGGTAAAGGCTGCCATGGCAAGGCTCTGCCTGCCGATGGCCATGCCCAAAGCATCCTTGGAGTAGGGGACCCGGATACAAAGCTGTCCGGTCCCGGCTACAAAGCTGCAGCCTCTGCGCCATGTGTGGTCGGAGGCATCCTCCGCCACAAGGATCAGCCGTGCCTTCTGGGCTCTGGCGACGGCACCTACCGGCTCCTCCCCCAGCTCCAGACGGCCTGCCTTCCGGGCAAGGGCCATGTAATTCAAGGCTTTATCCATCCTGCTGCGCCCCCATTTCTTTCAGCAGGCGGTCATAGACCTCCTGGGGAATGGGAACCTCCAGACTCCTTTCAAGGCTCTTGGCCTTCTGTGCCTTTTTCAGGCACTGGGGGTCCGGGCAGAGGTAAGCGCCCCGTCCGTTGAGCTTTCCGCTGAAATCCAGGCTGACATTGCCATCAGTACCCCGGACCACCCGGATCAGCTCCTTTTTGGCTTTGCGCTCCCGGCAGCCCATACACTGCCGTTGAGGGATTTTTTTCTGCATATGCGCTCCCTCCTTCCTTCCGGCTGGGCCGATCAGGCCTCATCCGCCGCTGCGGGCATCTGGGACTCGGGCTTAATGTCGATCTTATAGCCGGTGAGCCGTGCAGCAAGACGGGCGTTCTGACCCTCCTTGCCGATGGCAAGGCTCAGCTGGTTGTCCGGCACTACCACCTGACAGGCCTTGGGAGTAGTGGAGGACAGTACGGTAACGCTGAGCACATCTGCAGGACTGAGGGCAGCCCGGACATACTCACAGGGGTCTTCGTTCCACACCACGATATCGATTTTCTCGCCGTGAAGCTCTTCCACCACAGCGCCTACACGAGCGCCCCGGGGACCCACACAGGCACCCACAGGATCCACATCCTCCATGGCTGCCCGCACAGCGATCTTGCTTCGGGAACCGGGTTCCCGGGCGATGTTGCGGATCTCCACCTGACCGTCAGCAATCTCGGGAGTTTCCAGTTCAAAGAGCCGGCGCACCAGATTGGGATGGGTCCGGGAAACATTGATCAGAGGACCCCGGGATGCCCGGTTGACACCCAGCACATACACCCGAACCAGCTGACCGGGGGTAAATTCCTCACCGGGGATCTGCTCATCCAGCCGCAGCAGGGCATCGTTCTGCTCATTGCCCTGACCCACCTGCACATACACATCACCGGTGGGATCCACCCGGAGCACAGTGCCGGTGAGCATTTCCTGTGCCTTGGAGGAGTAGCTTTCGTAAGCAGCACCCCGCTCTGCCTCACGGATGCCCTGAATGACCACCTGCTTGGCAGTCTGGGCAGCAATGCGGCCAAACTTCTGAATGTCCACGGGGATGGTCACTGCATCTCCCAGCTGGGTGTTGGGGTTGAGCTTCTTTGCCGCCTCAATGTGGATCTCGATGGCAGAATCCTCCACCTCCTCCACAGCAGTCTTGATAAGATGCATGGCAAGGCCCTGCTCACTCAGGTCCACCACCACATTTTCTGCGGGGATATCCCGGTGATCCTCCCGGTCCTTACGGTATGCGTTGGTCAGCGCCTGCTTCAGACGCTCCACCATGTACTCCACAGGAATACCCTTGATCTTCTCCAGCTCCCGCAGGGAAGCGAAGATCTCTGCCCCGATATCTACCTGGGGAACTTCCTGCTTCTTGGCTCTTCTTGCCATAACGAAAACAACCTCCTTATATTTCTTCCTGTTGGTTTATCTTAGAACTCTACCCGAAGCCGCACCAAAGCCACCTCGGATTTCTGGAAAACAATGGTTTCTTTCCCCGCCTCCACAGTAAGAACACCGTCGGCGTAGTCCCGGAGGATTCCGGGGATCTCCTTCAGACCGTTCCGGGGGCGGTACAGCTTGACCATAACGGCACTGCCCATAAACCGGGCAAAATCCGAGGGGCGGCGAAGCACCCGCTCCAGTCCCGGAGAGCAGACCTCCAGATGGTAGCTGTCGGGGATGGGATCCTTCTCATCCAGAATGGGGTCGATGGCACGGTGGACCTTTTCACAGTCGTCGATGTCCACGCCGCCTTCCTTGTCGATATAGATCCGCAGATAACGCTCAGAGCCTTCCCGGACATATTCCACATCCCAAAGGCTGCAGCCGAACTGCTCTGCCACCGGGGCAGCGAATTCGGCAACCAGATCCGTAACCGTCATATGATCCTTCCTTTCGTAAAAGCCGTTAAAAAAGAGAGGGGCGCGCCCCTCT
>JAGAMQ010000028.1 GCA_017624645.1 Oscillospiraceae bacterium | reverse complement strand
TTCGTGTCTTGCCACATGGCAGTTGATGTTCACAGCCACGGGAAGTGCGGCGATATGGGTGGGCATCTGCTCGATGTTCACGCTCAGAGCAGTGGTCTTGCCGCCCAGTCCCTGGGGTCCGATACCCAGTTCGTTGATCTTCTCCAGCAGTTCCTTCTCCAGATCTGCCCAGAAAGGATCGGGGTTATGCTGATCCAGGTCGCGGGTCAGAGCCTTCTTAGCAAGGTATGCAGCCTTGTCGAAAGTACCGCCAACACCCACACCCACAACAATGGGAGGACAGGGGTTGGGGCCAGCGTTCTCCACAGCCCACAGGACGAAATCCTTCACGCCCTGCAGTCCATCGGAGGGCTTAAGCATCTTGATCTGGCTCATGTTCTCACTGCCGGCGCCCTTGGGAGCCACGGTAATCTCCAGCTTGTCACCGGGAACGATGTCGTAGTAGATCATGGCAGGGGTATTGTCGCCGGTGTTCACCCGGTCCAGAGGATCCCGGACAACACTCTTACGCAGGTAGCCGTCGGTATAACCCTGACGGACACCCTCGTTGATGGCGGCGCTCAGGTCCCCGTCCACGTGGACCTCCTGGCCCATCTTCACGAAGACACAGGCAAGGCCGGTATCCTGGCAGATGGGACGGTCGCCGTCGGCAGCCAGCTGGTAGTTCTCCATGATCCGCTCCAGGATCTCCTTTGCCTGAGGCCAGGGTTCTGCTGCGTGGCAGTCCTCGATGCGGGTCTTCACATCCTGGGGCAGATGGCAGTTGGCGCTGATGCACAACTTTCTGACCACTTCCGTAACTTTCTGTGCGGAAATTTCTCTCATTTTCGTTCTCCTTTATCCAAACATTTTATGAATATCTGCAAATAGCGGACGAACCAAAAGGCCGCCCAGCCGTTGGGGCACACCCCTCAGTAAGTCGGCTTGCCCACAGAGGTGCGTTTCCTTCCTGTCAGGGGACATTATAGATTACGTCCTGCAGGTTGCCGTTTCTGCCGATGACCTCCGCCACCACCCGGTCGCCCTTGGGAAGCTTTCTAGGTGTGCCGGTGATCCGCTCGGTCTTTTCCTTCAGCTCGTGGATATCTACGATGGGAAGGCCTGCAGCCTTAAGTTGCTGGGTCAGCTCCACGTTCTTGGGGTTGACGGCAATACCACCCTGGGTGACCAGCACATCGATGTCGGAGCCGGGGGTGGATACACAGGTGACCCGGTCGGTAACGATGGGAAGTCTTGCACGGAACATGGGGGCGATGATCATGGAAAGCTTGGCACCGGCTGCGGTGTCGCTGTGACCGCCGGAGCCGCCCATGATAAAGCCGTTGGAATCGGTGTGGACGTTGACATTAAAGTCAGTATCGATCTCGGTAGCGCCCAAAATGACCACATCCAGGCTGTCCACAGCCGCGCTGCGGCTGGTGGGGCTGGCGTACTGCATGGCGCTGATCTCCTTATGACGGGGGTCGGTACGGATGGATTCCACTGCCTTCAGGTCGAAGCACTGAACATCCAAGAGGCTGCGAAAACAGCCGGCTTGGAGCATGTCCACTAGATAGCCGGTGATACCGCCCATACCGAAGCTGCCCTGAATTCCCTTCTCCATCATAATGTCCTTCAGGAACTTGGCAGCGGCAAGGGATGCGCCGCCGGCACCGGTCTGGAAGGAGAATCCATCCTTTAGAAGGCCGGAATGGGCAATGACCTGTGCGGCATGGGATGCCATCACAAGGCCTACAGGGTCACGGGTGATCTGGGTAGTACCGGAAACGATGCCCTTTGGATTGCCGATGGCTTCCACGGGAACCACATAATCCACCCAGTCCTCGGAAATAGAGAAGTCCTGCATGGGATACGGCACCAGATTGTCGGTGATCACAACCACCTTCTTGGCAAACATGGCATCGGCAAATGCGTAGCCCAGGCTGCCACAAGCAGAAGGACCGTACTTACCGGAGCAGTTACCCATGGTGTCGGCGGTGGGAGCAGCAATAAAGGCCACATCGATAGGTGTCCTACCCTGCACGATATCGCTAGGGCGACCGCCGTGGGTACGGAACTGCACAGGCTTTTCCATGATACCCTTGGAGATGGCTCTGCCCAGTCCGGCTGCAATATAGTCAGCAGAAATGCCCGTGACTACACCGTTTTCAATGTGCTCCAAAAGGGGCGTATGTACGTCAAACAAAGAGGATGCATTGACGTTGATATCCTTGAGTCCCTGACTTGCGATCTCCTCCATGACCATGTTCAGCACGAAGTCGCCGTTACGCAGGTGATGGTGGAAGGATACGGTCATGCCGTCCTTAAGACCGGCAAGTGCCACAACCTCTTTAATACTCTTTACTACCTTGCTCATGTCAGTTCCCCCTTTCCATACCCAGCGCCTGTGCCATAGCAAGGGTCTGCTGTGCTCTTGTGACGATAGGTGCGTCGATCATCTTGCCATGGAGGGCAATGGCACCCTTACCCTGCTCCTTAGCAAGAGCAATGGCCTCCATGACCTCATAGGCATAGTCCACTTCCTTCTGGGTGGGACTGAACACACTGTTGATGACCTCCACATGACGGGGAGAAATAGAAGCCTTACCGGTGAAGCCCAACGCCTTGGCAAGGGTGGCATCCGCCAAGATACCCTCGTCATCATTGACATCGGTAAAGGGTGTATCGTAAACCTCCACACCGGCGGCACGGGCCGCCACGATCAGGCGGGTACGGGCGTACTCGATCTCTCTGCTTTCCTTGGTGCGCTTGCACTGCAGATCGGCAGTCAGGTCCTCCGCGCCCAGGAACAGGGCCTGGACACGCTTGGTCGCGGAAGCAATAAGATAGGAGTTCTCCACACCCATAGCGGTTTCAATCAAAGGCATTAGGCCCACGGTGTTGCGCTCCATGCCCAAAGATTCCTCCACCTTAGTGATGTAGGCATCCACTTCCAGCACATCCTGTGCCGAACTGGTCTTGGGCAACAGGATCAGATTGGGCTTCTGGGGCAGAATGGCATCGATATCCAGCTTCCAGTAGGGAGTATCAGTGGAATTGATGCGGACGATCCGCTCACATCCGCCAAAATCCATATAGCGCATGGTGTTGCGCACAAGGATCCGGGCGGCGTCCTTCTCTGCGGGAGAAACAGCGTCCTCCAGATCAAAGATCACGGCATCGGCACCCAGGCAATTACCGTTAATCAACAGGTTAGGGTTGTTACCGGGCAAAAAAAGCATACTGCGTCGCATCAGTTCTCCCCCTTTCCCCGAAGGATGGCAGTTTCCACTCTGGCTCGGATCACGCACTCCAGGGCGCCACGATCAATGATCCGGACACTGGCATCCTCTACACCGTTCTCCCGGAGCATCTCCTCCACCGCGCTACGGATCTCCTGCCCAAACTGCTGCTGCACAACAGATTCCAGCTGGATCTCAAGGCCGGTAGCAGGCTCGATCTCAATGTAGGCATCGCTGGACTCCATGGTACCGGCAGATGCACTTCTGACGATTTTCATTTGTATCTTCCCCTTTCAGGTTGATTTGGCATATTCGTGTCCATAACTATATTTCTATCATTGTATAATAATATGTTCAAAATTGCAAATCTTTTTTGAGATTTTGTTTGCAAGTTTGCGGTATTATTGTATAATGGTATTATCATAGGTTGCAAGGGAGTTCATTCATGGATATCGAATTGGCAGGACAGCTTCAGGGACAGAAACAAAGACTTTGGCAGGCATTTCTTCAGAAAGCCGGTCTGGAACCCGACGGGCAGGTGGAAAAGACCTGTCTTGTGTGGGAGGATGGAGAAATCATCGCCACCGGTTCCCGGCAGGACAATCTGCTCAAATGCATTGCCGTGGACGACGCCCATCAGGGCGAGGGGCTTACCGGCACACTGCTGACCCAGCTGCGGCAGGACGCTTTCAGCGCCGGGCACAGCCATCTGTTTCTGTACACAAAGCCAAAGAACAAGTACATGTTCTCTTCCCTGTTCTTCTACCCCATCGCCCAAACCAAGGATGTTCTTTTGATGGAAAACAGGCCCGACGGCATCAAAAGCTTTCTGCAAACCCTGCCCGAAGGGTCCAGGGAAGGCACCGTCGGTGCTGCGGTGATGAACTGCAATCCCTTTACCCGAGGACACCGGTATCTCATAGAAACTGCTGCTTCCCAATGCGACCGGCTGTATGTATTCGTCCTCTCCGAGGACAAAAGCTTCTTTTCTGCCAAGGACCGGATAGAAATGGTCAAAAGAGGTACTGCGGATCTTTCTAACGTAACGGTGTTGCCCACAGGGCCCTATCTCATTTCCTCCGCCACATTCCCCACCTACTTCCTCAAGGAACGGGAAAATGCAGAAAGTGTCCACTGTCTTTTGGATATTGAGATCTTCTGCAAATACTATGCTCCCAAATTTGGCATCACCAAACGTTTCGTGGGTACAGAGCCCCTGTCCCCCATGACCTGCCAGTATAACGATGCTTTGCGCCAGGCACTTCCGGAAAAAGGGATCTCTCTCCATGAGATTCCCCGTCTGGAGGAATCGGAAACCCCCATCAGTGCCAGCAATGTCCGTGCCTGTCTGGAAAAAAGCGATCTTGCCGCTCTGCGAAGACTGGTCCCGGATACCACATATGAATATCTGGAAGCCAACGGCTTCCTGCAAGCATAAGGAGGAGCAATTATGATCGAACGGAAATCCACCCATATTCTCAGCAGCTACTTTGCCCCCCGTGGCGCTCACCGTATGTATGCTTTGGGTCAGCAGCTTGCGCAGCTGTATCTCAGCCCCACAGACAAGCTCATTGGCATCATCGGTGAGGCAGGCTCCGGCAAGAGTGCCCTGATCCGAGGCATGTTCCCCGGACTAGAACTGACCAATGATGACAACGGCGTTTATGTGCGTCCCCTGCCCCTTCTGGAAATGGATCAGGGCTTTGCCTTTTTCTCCCCTCACACCTACCATCTGGATATCCGGTTTGAAAACGGCTTTACCCAGATGAATGTTTTGGCAGATGCCATCTCTGAGGCTTTGGACAAGGGCCGCCGGGTGGTGGTGGAACATTTTGATCTCATCTACCCCTTGCTGGGTCACAACGCCAACCTTCTTCTGGGTGTTGGTGAGCAGGTGCTGATTGCCCGCCCCAACATCTTCGGTCCCGAGCCGGACGAAATCAAGGAAACCGTCTACAAAACCCTTCCCTACCGGCTGATGGCCCACTCCGCCGAGGACATCTGCGAAATGTTCATCAACGAGTTTGATGTGAACCGCTGCGGTCACGACGATGTGCGCCACGGCTTTGCCCTGTATTTCCCCGACACCTGTCCCACCTTCGATATCAAAGAACTGGAAGCAAAGGTTCAGGAAATCATCCGGCAGGATGTACCCATTACTTATGTGGACGATGCCCACATAAGCATCGGCGACAACATCCAACCCTGCACCGGTCCCCGGGTCCATGTGCCCCATACCGGTCTTATCCAGAATTTCCGGCTTATGGATCACTTTATCTACGACAGATTTAAGCGCCGTTACTTGCTGGTAGGATGCGTAGGCGAAAAATCTGATGAACTGCTGAAGAAGCTGGACAACCGCCGTCAGATGCCCGGATGGGACTAACCATGAACAGAATGATCCACGAAATCCTCGCTGCCCGGGAGCAGCGGGTACGGAAACAAAGGGAGCTTTTGGAAAAATATCAAAAGCCTCTGCTTTGCTTTACTATGAATATCCCCGGACCGGACAAATACGACCGGGATGTATCCATCGGATTCTCCGTGGGCAACTGGCTCCTGACGGACGCTCTGCCCCGACAGAAAGTGCTGCATTTCTCCCAAATCCGGGAGATAACCGGCTGTGAAGCTTATTATGTAGTAGATCTGCCGGTGCGGCAGCTGAAACAGATCGCCGTGGAGCTGGAGGACATTGATCCCATTGGCAGACTGTTTGACATGGACGTTCTGGACGTGGACGGCAAAAAAATTTCCCGGGAGGATTTAGGATATCCCCGGAGAAAATGTCTTCTATGCGACGAGGATGCGGTGGTATGTGCCAGAAGCCGCAGTCATGAGCTTTCCCAGCTGCAGCACCGCACCGGATTCCTGCTTTATGTAGCTGTCCGGGAGGAGATGTGTGAATACATCGCATCCCGCGCCTATTTCGCCCTGAACGAAGAAGTATCTACCACCCCTAAACCGGGTCTTGTGGACCGGAACAACCGAGGTGCTCACCGAGACATGGGCGTAAAGCATTTCTTTGCCAGCGCCAACGCCCTGCGTCCCTTCTTTTTCAAATTTGCCGAAGCAGGTTTTCTGACCCGGGACGATATTCCCCAGGAGACCTTCCGGCAGATCCGTTCAATCGGCATGGAAGCAGAAAAAGCCATGCTCTCAGCCACCGGCGGCGTCAACACCCACAAAGGTGCGATTTTCAGCATGGGTCTTTGCTGCGCCGCAGCCGGTCGGCTCGCCCCTGAAGAGTGGACTACCCAAAGCTTACTCAATGAGTGTGCCGCCATGACAAAGGGCATCGTGGCACGGGACTTTGCAGATATCACAGCAGAAACCGCCAAGACCCCCGGAGAACGGATTTATGCCCAACACGGCATAACAGGTGTCCGTGGTCAGGCCGAAGCGGGCTTCCCTGCTGTACTGGAAGTGGGACTTCCCCTTCTGAAAGAAGGGCTGTCCAAAGGGTTATCCCTAAATGATGCCGGGTGCGCCGTTTTGCTGCATCTGTTAGCCAACACCGATGACACCAATCTCATTCACCGCAGTGACCGGCAGACCCAGCTGCAGGTCAAAGCACAGGTGACAGAACTGCTTAAGGAAGATCCTTTCCCTGCCTCCAGACAGATCGAAGTGCTGGATGCCCGGTTCATCGACCAAAATCTTTCCCCCGGTGGTAGTGCCGACCTGCTGGCTCTGACCTATTTTCTGTATCTTCTTACATAGTCTCTTTGCCGAAGATCCTTTCCCGGGATCTTCGGCCTTTTTTAATTGGCGTTTGTAACAACAACCTCTGTTATTTTCCCCAGAGTGCTATACAAGATGCCAAAAGTCGCAAAAAATTGCAAAATGGCACTTTACAACTTTAGTGAACTAAAGTATAATGCAACCATCAACTCAACCAAGAAAGGATAGATACATTATGAAAAAGATCATTGCACTGGCTCTTGCAGCCATCCTGGCACTCGCCTGCCTTACCGCCTGTCAGTCCTCCGGCGCCCAGAGTGGCGGTGAGAATCAGGAACCCAAGACCGTTGTTGTGGGCTACACCATCTATGAGCCCATGAACTACAAGGACGAAAGCGGCAAGCTGGTTGGCTATGACACCGAGCTGGCAGAAGCCGTCTTCGGCGCACTGGGCTACAAGGTCATGTTCCAGCTCATCGACTGGAACAGCAAGTACACCGACCTGAACTCCGGCACCATCGACTGCGTATGGAACGGCTTCACCTGCAACACCGCTGATGACGACGGTGTGATGCGTGCGGAAAAGGTAGATTTCTCCTACAATTACATGGAAAACCGTCAGGTGATCGTTGCCAAGGCCGGCTCCGGCATCGCTTCCGCTGCTGATCTGAACGGCAAGACCGCTGCTGCCGAGGCCGGCTCCGCCGGTCAGAGCTACGCCGAAGGCTTTGAGGGAGTCACCGTCAAGACCTTCTCCTACCAGACCGACTGCTTGTTCGAGGTCAAGTCCGGCACCGTGGACTTCTGTGTCCTGGATGCGCAGCTTGCCAAGAGCTACTGCGGCAAGGGCGACTACGCCGAGCTGGCTATCGTTGAAGACCTGTCCAGCGATGTGGAGTACTACGCCATTGGCTTCAAGAAGGGCAGCGAGCTGACCGCTAAGGTCAACGAGCAGCTGGAGAAGCTGGCAGCTGACGGCACCATCGCCAAGCTGGCTGAAAAGTACGGCGTTTCCAACACCGCTATCACCGATTTTGCCGATCAGAAGTAATTAACCACCGGAGAGTTCATAATGTCGTTTTTAGAGGTTACGGCGTTTCTCTTTGAGGGCTTTAAAATATCTCTGCTAATCTTTGCGGTGACGCTGCTT
Source organism: Oscillospiraceae bacterium (assembly GCA_017624645.1). Taxonomy (GTDB): domain Bacteria; phylum Bacillota; class Clostridia; order Oscillospirales; family Oscillospiraceae; genus Faecousia. The sequence continues at coordinate 8,720 of JAGAMQ010000028.1, read as the reverse complement.
TGCGGCGCACCGCTTGGTTTGCCTATAGCGTTTTGTTCCATGAGCCGTTTCAAAGTTGTAAAGGCCATTTCAAAGGTTTTTGTTTGGATCATCCGGGGCGTTCCCCTGATGCTTCAGATCTTCATTATTTACTATGTCCCCGGCTTGCTGTTCGATTTTCAGATCTTCAGCCAGGTGGACCGGTATTTCTTCATTGAATACGGAATTGCCGATGCAGGCCGCATCTTTGCGGTGCTCATTGCCTTTACCATCAACTACGCCTGCTATTTTTCCGAGATCTACAGAGGCGGTATCGAAAGTATTTCCCGGGGGCAGTATGAGGCCGGTTATGTTCTGGGCCTGACCAAGTCCCAAATCTTCCGCAAAATCATTCTCAAGCAGGTGATCCAGCGGATCGTCCCTCCCATGTCCAACGAGATCATCACCCTCATCAAGGATACCGCCCTTGCCAACTGTATCGTGGTCTGCGAAATCATCAAACAGGCAAAGGAGCTTGCCGCCACCAAGGCGCTGGTATGGCCGCTGTTCTACACCGGTGTCTTCTACCTGCTGTTTGTTGGTGTTCTAACCATCGTTCTCGGACAGGTTGAGAAAAAGCTCAAGTATTTCAGGAGTTAAGCTATGACAGCATTGGAAGTTAAAAATCTACAGAAAAGCTTCGGTAAGACCCAGGTCCTCAAGGGCATCGATTTCTCCCTGGACAAGGGACAGGTGTTGGTGATTTTGGGTTCCTCCGGAAGCGGAAAGACCACTCTGCTGCGGTGTCTGAATTTCCTGGAAACCCCCGACACCGGTTCCATCACCGTCGGCGGCAAGGTTCTTTATGACAGCAATGACGCTGCCACTCTGGACGATGAGACGATCCGGCAAAACCGGCTGCATTTCGGCCTTGTGTTCCAGAATTTCAATCTGTTCCCCCAATACACCGCGCTTCAGAATGTAACCCTCGCCCCTACCCTGCTGAAGAAAGCTACACCACAGGCAATCGAAGAACAAGGAAAACAGCTTTTGACCCGGGTGGGACTGGCTGACAAGATGGGTAACTATCCTTATCAGCTTTCCGGCGGACAGCAGCAGCGTGTCGCCATTGCACGGGCTCTTGCGCTGCATCCGGAGGTCCTTTGCTTTGATGAACCCACCTCCGCCCTTGACCCGGAGCTGACCAGCGAAGTGCTGCGGGTCATCCGGGGACTGAAAAGTGCCGACAGCACCATGATCGTGGTCACCCACGAGATGGATTTTGCCCGGTCTGTTGCCGACAAGGTCATCTACATGGCTGACGGTGTCATTGAAGAAATGGGCACAGCAGAAGAAGTCTTCGAAAATCCCCAAAGGGAAAAGACCAAGGCATTCCTTCGGGGTGCCAAAGAAGCTTTTTAAGGAGGCAGCCTATGACTGCACCCAGCAAACAGCAGCGCCTGGACACATTGGTAAAACTGCTGGCAGAGCTAACTGACCCGACCGACTGCCGGGCATTGTTGGAGGATCTGTGTACGGCAAAGGAACTGGAAAACATGGCAGAACGGTGCTACGCCGCCCAACTGCTGACTCAAGGATTGACCTATAACCAGGTCATGGCCCTTTCCGACATTTCCTCCGCTACATTAAGCCGAGTATCCCGGTGCGTGCAGTACGGCAAAGGGTATTCCAGATTGCTGAAATAATAGCATGCTGCCATTCCGGGGCGTCCAAAGCGCCGCCCATTACAATAACACAAGGAAAAACCTGCCCTTGCAAAAAGCAAGGGCAGGTTTTTAACGGAACATTTCTACATAGGGCAACTGGGAAAAGCCGCTTTTTTCATAGGCGCGAAGGGCGCGTACATTATCCTCCTCCACCTCAAGGCGGTGAAGATGATTGGGATAACACTCACGGATATACTCCAAAAACCGCACACCTAGCCCCTGTCCCCGGTATTCTTCCTTCAAATACAGATCTTCAATCCAAAGACACGGCTTGCCGAATTCTGTGGAAAAGCTTTTTGCGCACATAGCATACCCAAGAAGCTCCCCATTCTCTTCCAAAATGTAACCTTCCAAATACGGACTGCCCCCGACGCACTGCTCAACATCCTCCCGGAAGATCTCCGGTGAACCGTCAGTCCATACCGCTTCCGATGCGTAAAAGGTTTGCATCATATCCAGCACCGGCTGCCGGTCACCGGCAGTCATTTTTCTGATTTGCACAGTTCCTTCCTCCCGTTAAAGCACGTCCTCCACAGACAGCTTGGTGAGTACCGCTGCCAGCTTGGCGTTGACCATATCAAAATCGGAAACGGCATCCATAATCTCATCGTAAGCCACGTCCTTGCCTGCTGCCATCAGTTCCCGGGCAAGATCCGCCACCTCCTGGGCATGGGCGTCGTTGTGGCTGACAAGATATTTCATCATCACCAGCAGTTCCTCCAGGGGCGTTGCGTTCTCCGCCGGGCTGTGATCGTGCGCCTCTTCCCCGTGGGTATGGCAATGGGTCAATCCGCCGTGGCTGTGGGCAGTACCGCTGTGAGAGTGGGCCAGCACATCCCGCTTGACACCGCTGACCTGATACATATGGCGGTTGGAGATCACCACCTCCACATCAAAGTGGGCATCAAAAATCCTTTTCAGACTTTCTGCCGTCATCAGGCCATTACTGACCTTACTGGCAGCGCCACTGTGATGGTTGTCAATAGCTTCCCGGCTCATACCGTGGGCTACGGTAAGTCTGCCGTCTTCCTTCAAAAGACCGGCAAGAATTTTAATCAGACGCTTGGGATACGGAAAATGGGGAAAGGCATTGTACACCACGATCCGGTCAAATTTTCGGTCAAATGCATACTCCTCCACATCCCCGCAGAGCACCTGCACCTTGGATTCTCCAGCGTACTTCTCTGCCGCGATCTTCGCCATTTCCGGAGAAATATCAATACCGGTGACCGATGCTGCGCCCCTACGCAGATAATAGTCAAACATTACACCGGTGCCGCAGGCAACATCCAGTACATTCATGCCTGCGCCTACCTCGGCATTGTCCAGAATTCTCCCGATAATTACATCGCTTTTGACCATTTCCGCATCCCAGGTAGGCGCGCACCGGTCAAAAAACGCAATGATATCTTTCTTCTCCATGTTACTTCCTCCGGTCAAATTTCCGTATAATTATATCACATTTTGCCTATCCTTGCAAGAAAAAGCCGCCTGCCGGCGGCTCTTTCTGTGATCATCTGTTGAAGAATGTAGCAATATCCAGTTTTCCGTAGCCGCCAAAGCTGCTGGGGCAGGCGAAAATCTCCTCTGCCAGCTCTACGCCCAAAAACTCCTTGGTGACCTCGTTGGTCTTTGCAGTCATATCAATGTCGGCAAACACTTCCGGGTACACGGTCTTTGCAATAAACCAGGTGTTGATCAGAGATATCTCGTAATTGGTGTAGTAAGCATTATACGCCATCTCCAAATACACTTCGCCCTCCTGCCATGCCTTACAGGTATCGAACATGGTCTTATCCTCGGCATACAGAGGCTTGATATTCTTTACAGCGGCGGCATCCATGATGATCATATCCATCTTCTCGCCCAGCTCCACGAACTTCTCTTCCTCGATGGGGCCGATCCCCTCCATTCCCAAGCCGGAAACCACATTTTTGACCCCGGCGATCTCAAAGGAAACGTATTTTTCCCCAGTGGTCAGATGGTTAGTAGTGCCCCAGTTGCCCAGGCCGCAAATATACACACTGGGTTTGTCTGCTTCGGGGATATTTGCCACCCTTGCCTCAATGGCAGCTTTTTCCTCCCCAATAAATTTTACAAGCCTTGCAGCCTTTTCTTCTCGCTGGAAGATCTTGCCCAGCAGTTCCATGGAACCGGAAAAAGGTTTATCGAAAACGCTTTTGCTGCCACGCAAGGTGATCACCGGCACCCCCAGCTGTTGCTGCAGGGCATCAGACTTCTCCACATCCTCAAATTCCGAAATGACGATGTCGGGTCCGCAGGAAAGGATCTTCTCTGCTTCCGCCGCCTGCGCCATAGGACCGCCTACGCCGCAGGAAGGCAGTTTGCTGAATTCATCACCGTAAGCCAATACATAAGGACGGGCAACGGAGTCGAACATCTGAGGCCGTTCCGCCAAGGCAGTATTGTCAATGTCCTCCACGCCACACAGCAAGGATACATCGCCGATATAGCTATACATTCTAAGTGCACCTGCACCAATGCAGACGACCTTTTTGTAGCTACCGGGGGTGACGGTCACTTGGCGGCCAATCATATCGGTAACAGTCACACTGCCGGTAGAAACCTCCTCCGGAGCAGAACAGGCAGTCATTGCGACAAAAATTGTCAGTGCCAACAGAAATGCTATGATTTTTTTCATGGGGATCATCCTCTCAATTTCAATCTGCACACATCATAACAAGGATATCCCCCGGAGGGAAGCCCCCCGGGGGGTTGTTTTTTGTCAGAATGTATTTAATATCACAGATCGCCCGTCAATACTCCGGATTTGTACATCGGCATCAAAGATGTCCCGGATGATATCCTCAGTAAAGATCTCTTTTCCGCCGGCATACTTCACAACACCGTCTTTCATAAAAAAGAACTTATCTCCAAAGGAAAGAGCCTGGTTGAAGTCATGCAGCGAGGAGAGGATACTGATATTCTTCTCCCTAGCAAGCTTCTTTGCTTCTGCGATAATCAGCTGCTCGTTGGCAATGTCCAGATTCCCGGTGGGCTCGTCAAAGACCATCAGCTTTGGCTCCTGTGCCATAGCCCGGGCAATGGCGATCTTCTGCTTTTCGCCGCCGGACAAAGCTTCGGCACTGCGGCTTGCAAATTCCTGAAGCCCCATATCCTGCAGGATCTTTTCCACCGTTTCGTAGTCCTCCTGTCCTGCCTTCATGCCGAAGTAGGAAACTCTGCCCATGAGCACGGAATCAAATACGCTCAGGTCACCGAAATGAATGTGCTGGGGCACATAGGCGATCCGCCTTGCCCGATCTCGGCGTTTCATTTTTAAAAGGTCCTCACCGTCAAAGGTGACACTGCCACTATCCGGTGCATTGATTCCCAGAAGATTCTTGAAAAGTGTTGTCTTGCCGGAACCGTTCTTGCCCAACAGGATTCCCACTTCCCCCTGTTTTAGTTCCAGGGAGGCACCGTTCAGCACAGGCTTTCCATGCTTACTGTATGAAAAACGCAAATCCTCTACCTTTAGCATCCGTGGTGCCCCTCCTTTCTGCCGAAAATGATAGCAATGAAGAAAGGTGCGCCCAACAGGGATGTAATGGCGCCCACCGGAAGAGCCGAACCATTGCCAACACTCCGGGACAGAGTATCTGCCAGCAAAAGCAGCAGGCTTCCCATCATGCAGGAAACCGGGATGGTGACCCGATGGTCCTGTCCCAGCAGTTTTTTCGTCACGTGGGGACAGATGACGCCCACGAATCCGATTACCCCCAAGAAGGACACACAGACGGCGGTGATTACCGATGCCAGAAGCAGGGACACGAAGCGCAGGCCCTCCACATGGACACCCATGGTTCTGGCGGTGGCCTCACCGCTGAGCAGTGCGTTGTACTTCCAAGCCATCAGCACAAAAAACACAACGCCAACCAGTACCACCGCCGCCATAATGGCATCGGTACGGTATGTGGCACGGCCCAAATCGCCAAAGCTCCACACAACAGCTGCGGACAAGCCAACATCCGTGGCGTAAAACTGCAGGATGGTGGTGGCTGCGGTCCATACGGAACCGATGGCCATACCGGACAGCACCACTACATTGGGGGAAAAAGAACGGACCTTACACAGTCCCAGGATCAGCAGTACAGACAGCGAGGAAAACACAAAGGCCAGCACACTGGTAGCGTAGGGATTGGCACCCACATCAAAGCTGCTTAAATTGTTGCCTGTAGACAGGAAGCCCCCTGCAAAGGCAATGATGGAAAGGTTGGCACCGAAGACCGCCGCATTGGATACGCCCAACGTGGATGGCGACGCCATAGCATTATTCAGGGTCGTCTGCATCACAAGTCCGGCAACGGACAGACCGGCACCGGCAATGATGGCTGCCAGCACACGGGGAACTCGGATCTTCCATATAATCCGGCTTTGGGCATCGTTACCGCCCCCCAACAGTGCGTCAAGGGCATCGCCAAAGGACATATTGGAGGAGCCGACAAACAAACAGGCAGCACCTATGACGATCACCGCCACAAGCATTGCCATCATAATCCCTGTATTTCTTCTGTGCTTCTTTTCCAGTTCTATCATATGGTTCATGGGGTCTCTTTTCTCCCTGTAATCATTCTCATAACCATGGTATTATAGCACCTTTTTTGTTTCTGCGTAAGCCCCCGGGGGGGATATTTCTGCCCGATGTATTACAGCCGGAGGTGATGCATATGAACACGGCAGGTGCAATTGCAAACAGAATACGCCAGTTGTGTAAAAAGAACGGCGTCACTCCCAATGGATTGAGCAATCTTTCTGCTGTTCCGCAATCAACAATCAAAAGCATCCTCAACGGAGAAAGCCAGAACCCCGGCACTGTCACCATCAAAAAGCTATTTGATGCTTTTAAGCTCACTCTCGGTAAGTTTTTCAGCACACCGGAGTTTGATGCCCTGGAGCAAGAGATCCAATAAACAACCACACCCCCAAGGGAGATACCCTTGGGGGTGTTCCTTTGGAAATTTAAATCAGTCCAGAGGCTTCATCGTGGGGATTTAGGGGAAGTGAAATTTACTGCCCTTTGTAGTTCTACATATCCCTACTTTGTTGCCCTTTTCCTTACTTTCAAATTACATAACTCTACACAGCCCTTTACTCAATCTGTTTCAATTGATGTAACTTGTGATGTAAGTGATGTAAATTCGATATTTTTTCGTATTCACAGTATAACATGCCGCCGTGCAGATTGCAAGAGGTTATGCTGTCGCAAAGTAACTGTCCAACCCTTCAAACTCAGACTTCTTCAGTTCCTTTGTTACATCGGCATAAATGTTTAGAGTGGTGGAAATGTCCGCATGCCCCAGAGTGTCCTGCATTACCTTGATGTTTACACCCGCTTCGCACATTCTCGTTGTGAATGTATGCCGCAGGGAGTGACAGCTAAAGTGTGGAAGAAGCACCGGGTTTTCTTCGCCCTTCTGAAGCACCTCGTCGTTGCAATCCCGGATGATTCTGCGGATGGTCTTATTCAGCGATCCCTGGTAGAAGGTGCCGCCATCTCGGTTGAGGAAGATAAAATCCGTGTATCCGTCAATGGTCACCTTACACACCAGTCCGATGAGTTGCTGATACTCCCGTTCCATGAGGAACGCTTCCTTTACGAACTCCAGCATCGGTACCTGCCGTTTACCGGCTTCCGTCTTGGGAGTGTGAACATTGAAGTAGCATCCAGTTTTGCTGTTCTCATCCCGATGATCATAGTAGACCAGAGTGTGGTTGATGTCGATGATGCCCTCGTCCAGATCAATGTCGCACCACCGCAGTCCTGACAGCTCCCCTACCCGTAGTCCGGTTCCCACCATCACAGCAAAGATGGGATACCAGTGATTGTAGATGGGGTGGTTTTTTAGGAAGTTCAGCAGGAGTTCCTGCTCCGGCTTGGTCAATCACCGACGCTTCTCGGTTTTGAAAATGTGGGACTGCTTCAGCTCCTTCAGGACGCCATCAGAGGGATTACTACGGATGTAATCGTCATCCACAGCCATATCCAACACCTGATGCAAAACCGTGTGAACACTGTCAATGGTAGAAGCCTGCAATCCTCTTTCATCTGCCAGGTAATTGTAGAATCGCTTCACATCCGATTTCTTTAGTGCGGTAATTCGCTGTTTGCCAAAGTTCGGTCTGACAAAAGTGTTATACATATACTTGTAGTTTTCGAAGGTATTGTTTTTCAGGCCGCGCTTCAGCTGACACCACAAGTCAAACATCTCATTGACCGTGACATATCTGGCTTCTGCCTTGATACCGTCCAGCTTATCCTTTTCGATTGCCGCTTCTTTCTCCCGCAGTTCTTCCAGGGTCGGTGCGTATATGAAGTGGCGCTTGCCTGCCTTGTCTGTCCAGGAGAAGTGATAGGTGCCATTCTTACGCTGGCTCTCACCTTTCCTGAGAACAATTCTATCCTTGTCTTTTCTTTTCGTCTGTGCCTTTCCTGCCATAATTCATACTCCTTTCTTTGGCGGAATAGGCCAGCGCTCAAGCGGATTATACTTGAACGCTGGCCTAAAAGCTAATGTGCGGATAAAAGAAAAAAGAGTACATCAAATGGAATACATCCGCTCGACATACTCATCCAGTTTTCTGCGCTTGATTAAACGCTTGGAGCCTACCCAAAGCACAAAGGGGCAGGACTCGCTGTTAGACAACTTCCGTAATTTATTAATTCCGATTCCGGAATACGCAGCCGCTTCTTCCAGAGTCAAATTGCTTTTCTCCCAGATAGGAACCTCGTACTTCAATGGGCTTGCACTCCTTTCTGCAAATTCTCATAGCGTTAAATAATGTTTTCATAATAATTCTCCAATCTTTATATTCGTTGCGAGCAGGTCATTGCCGCCATCATCTCGCATCCCGATTCCTCTGACGGGCCAATCGTTGCTGCCGCTCTTTTACTGCCAGGATGATTTCCTGCATCATCTGGGCGGCGGTATAGTGCCGGGGAAAGAAATCCCGCAGCTCGGATACCTTAAAGCTGATCTTCTCCTGCTGGTTGGCCTTCGGCTGGGTCATGAT
>JAGAMQ010000006.1 GCA_017624645.1 Oscillospiraceae bacterium | reverse complement strand
CATCGATGCTGTCGTCGCTACCCAGTTTTACACAGGTTCCGTCCATCCAGCTTTCGTACTTGTCCACCAATGCCAAAGTATCCCGGGGATCCTCCAGCAGCAGATCAATAACACTGTCCTCAAAGATGAGATCGGACTCAAACAGCAGGGTATCATTCTCACGCAGCTGCTTGCTTGCCAGAGCCAGGGAGTAGATGTTGTTGGTCTTGTCGTAAATGGGGTTCTCCACATATTCGATGGGGGTTTGGATATCCAAAGTGGAGATATAGTCAATGAGCTTTTGTCCTTCATAGCCCACAACGACCACGATTCGGTCCAAATGGTGCTGATCAATCTGATGGAGCATCCGGTCAATCAAGGTGACACCGTTGACCTTGACCATACACTTGGTGTTGTTTTGGGTCAGTTCCTTCAGTCGGCGGCCCATGCCTGCTGCCAAAATGATTGCTTGCATATCTGTATGCCCTCCAATGATTTTCTATACGCGGTATGCGTGATAGGTGTGGTTAGTTGTCCTTTTGTCTTCGGGGGGAGGTGCCATGTACTTACCGTAGGTGGTGCGCAGGAAGGTGTCGTAGTTTTTGGGGATGCACATGGTGGTATCCTCAAAGGGTACCTGGATGATCTCCTCAAATACTTCCTTGGGGAAAACGTCCCGCTGCTGTCCGTGCCGGGGGCCTGCCGGCCATGCGGCACATGCCACATAGTTGCTTTCCTCATAGGAGAAGCGGGTGGCTGCCTGTTCAAGCTTGCGGATGTAATGGCGGTTGCCAAAACAGTTTGCCCATAAATAGGCGGGAAGTTTCAGCAGCATTTTCCACGGGGAGGAGGTGTTGTCTGTCCCGAAGGACTTTCTGCCGGTGAGGAAGCAAAGGGATGCGGTGCGCTTGTTTCGCTGTACAAGCTTCACAGCTTGCGCGTAGTCGCAGCCCACACCGTCCAGGGGATAAATATCCACAAACAGACCGATACCGTAGTCCTGTTCGTTTTCAAAGACAAGGTGGTATCGCTGGTCACTGATCCGGGCGATCATGTGGGGATAGTTTCCTGCTGTGGTGTGATCAAACAGCTTCAGCGGCAGCAGCGCTTCTGAGTTTTCGGTAAAATAGGCGCGCAGTTTGTTGTAGTCGGGGCGAGGCATCATGATATCAATGTCGTCATCCCATGGGATAACACCCTGATGCCGTACGGCGCCAAGCATAGAGCCGTAGGTCAGAAAGTAGGTCCAGCCCTGTTCACCGCAGAGCGCGGCAAGCTTTTTCAGCACCTCGACGGCGCCCAGCTGTACATCCCGGAAGGAAAGCTGCTGGTTCATATTACAGATCCTCCTGATTCATAAGGAAAAGCTTTTCGTATTCGTTGCAGATAAACTGCCAGCTGTAGGCATCGGCAATACGCTTTTTGGCTTTGACACCCAGCTCGGTGATCTCCTCCGGTGTCATGGCATCTGCCTTTTCAATGAGGGCGGCAAGGTCTCCCGGTTCCTTAGACCAGTACAGGGCAGATTCCTCCGCCACCTCCCGGTTGAAGCCCACTTCCAGCAGAAGGTTCAGCTCCGTAGAGCTTAATGCCTCCAGGAGGCTGGGGTTGGTGCCGCCCACTTCGTGTCCGTGGAAGTAGCCGTAGGCATTTTCCCGGATCTTCATCAGAAGCTCCTGATCGTACACGGTGCCCACAAACTTGATCCGGGGATCCTTGTGGAAGCCGGTCTTTTCTTTCAGCTCTTCCAGAAATTTCTCGGACACATTGGTAATAAGGGCAAAATCCCGGTCTGTTTTGCTGCCCATAAACTCCCGGATCATGGTTTCGTAGTTGTTCTCGGGCACAAATCTGCCCACTACCAGATAGTAGCTCTTTGGGGAAAGTCCCTTCTGGGCGTACCAGTCCAGCAGCTTTTCATCATCGTCAGCCAGCTGGCTGCGCCGGGTCTCTGCACCGTAGGAGATAAAGGTGGTATCAGGGGCGTAGGCGGCATAGGTCTCCCGGATGTAGCTTTGGATGTTTTTGCTGTCGCAGACCATCAGGTCGGCATGCTTGGTCATCAGCTTTTCAGAGATCTTCCAGTATTTGCGCACCGGGGCAGGCCACTTGGCCCGCAGCCATTCGTGACCGTCCGGGTTCACAAAGACCTTGCCGCCCAATTTGTGGAGCTTGCGGGTGAAGTGTTCCATAAAGGGACCGATGCGGCAGGCAAGGATGTACACGATGGGAGAAGGGATCCGGTTCTTTTTAATATAACTGCAGCAGGCGGCAAGGGCGGCCACATCATAATAGATCGCCTGTGCCGGACCGATATTGGGCACCTTGATGTGGAAGCACCGGGCATTGTGGTAGTATTCTTCCCCGGTGCAGGTATCTTTACAGGCAACGTGATATTTTAAACGGTCGTGGTCCTGGTGGTACTCCGTCAGCTTATCCACAAAGGTTTCGTAACCTCCATAGGCTCCGGGGATGCCCTTAGAACCGACGATAAAGACATGTTGCATGATTTCTCTCTCCTAAATGTGTATTCGGCTCAGAAGCGGAAGGTGTCCGCCAGGCATGCCCATGCCTGATCCTTTTCGGAAAGGCTCAGAGGCGTGCCGTCGGACAGGGTGTAGCCGGCGGCGTTGGCGCTGCCGGGATAGCTTCCTGTAAGCTCCGGCCACTGGATGCCAATGGCAGGATCGTTCCATGCCAGTCCGCCTTCATCACCGGGGTGGTAGAAATCGGTGCATTTATAGCAGAACTCTGCCGTTTCGGACAGCACCAGGAAACCGTGGGCAAAGCCCTCGGAGATATAGAACTGCTTCTTATTTTCCTCAGTCAACTCCACACCGTACCACTTTCCGTAGGTGGAAGAGCCGGCGCGCAGATCCACAGCCACATCGAACACCCGTCCCTTGATGACCCGTACCAGCTTGCCCTGGGGATGCTCCTTCTGGAAATGCAGACCCCGGAGAACACCCTTACGGCTCATGGACTGGTTGTCCTGTACAAAAACCATGTCAAGACCTGCTTCCTGCATATCCCGCAGGCTGTAGGTCTCCATAAAATAGCCCCGCTCATCTCCGTGAACGGCAGGTTCAATGACATAAAGCCCTTCGATGGGGCAAGCAGTAACTTTGATCTGGCCCATTATTTCTCAATCTCCTTCAAATATCGTGCAAGTGCGTCCTGCCATGTGGGTAAGGGTGTGAAGCCGTTTTGTGTCAGCTTGGACTTGTCCAGCCGACTGTTAAAGGGGCGCTTGGCCTTGGAAAGACCGTATTCCTCAGTGGTAACAGGCTGGACCTTGGTGGTGTAGCCCGCCTGCCGGAAGATCTCACAGGCAAAATCGTACCAGCTGATGTAGCCGCCCTCGTTGGTGGCATGGTAGTAGCCGTATTTGTCGGTGAGGACCATATCCACCAGCAGCCGGGAAAGATCCAGGGTGTAGGTAGGTGTGCCGATTTGGTCGTTGACCACCCGGAGGGTGTCGTACTTTTTGCCCACATTCAGCATGGTCTTGATGAAATTGTTGCCGTTGAGACCGAACACCCATGCGATCCGGACAATAAAGAATTTCTCCAAAGTACCGGAAACCGCAAGCTCGCCCTCCAGCTTGGTCTGGCCATATACATTCAGCGGCTTGTAGTCCTTGCAGTCCGGCTGCCAGGGGGATTCCCCTTGTCCATCGAACACATAGTCAGTGCTGATATACACCATTTTGCAGTCCAAGGCCTTGCAGGCACCGGCGATATAGCCGGTGGCAGCGGCATTGACCGTGCGGACCTTGGGAATGTTTTCTTCCTCCTCTGCCGCATCCACCGCCGTCCATGCGGCGCAGTGGATCACCGCATCCGGAGCGATCCGAGTCAGGGTTTCGGAAACTGCCTTTTCGTCGGTAAGATCTAAAGAAACATAGGGTGCCTTGGTGACGGCACTGCCGTCTGCCACACCTGCATAGGCAGGGGCAAGATCGCTGCCTACCGCTTCAATACCCCGGCGGCACAGCTCGTTGACAATGTCATGACCCAGCTGACCACCAACACCGGTAACAAATATCTTCATAATTCATCTCTCCAGTAGTCTACGGCCCGAAAACCCGGTGCCGCAATGTTTGATTGGAAACAACGATTCTTGGGGGGTATCCTGCCGGCTTGCGGCAGGGACTATTTTCTGGACATAATACCCCTTTATAATATGCAAATTATAGCTTATATCCGGAAAAATGTCAACTTGCAACGTGCCTGACAAAGGTATAAAAAGCACAAATAACAGGTGTAAATCTATGATGTTTTTGACGAAATCCGCACAAAAGTAAACATAAAGGGAGAAAATGTCATAAAAGGGCAAAAGATTTTGGCTATCAAGGCTTTTCGGGTATTTGACATAGCAGATCTATGCCTGTTCCCTGCATCTTCCCACGAGGGGGTGTACGGAAATACGCGCATGAAAAAACGGACCTGTTGCCATTGCAACAGGTCCGTACAGCTATTGGGATTAGCGGTTGGCGTACATCTTTTCGTAGTAGTGCTGGTACTCGCCGGAAATGATGGTCTGCCACCACTCTTTGTTGTCCAGATACCACCGGATGGTCTTCTTAATACCGTCCTCAAATTTAGTTTCGGGCAGCCAGCCCAGTTCATTG
>JAGAMQ010000027.1 GCA_017624645.1 Oscillospiraceae bacterium | reverse complement strand
GCCGAAGAGGAACTGGATTTCAATGCCTTTAACGATCAGGACTATCTCCGGGCGCTGACCCAGAAGAACAAGGCAGAGGATATCACCCGTGTGCTGTATCCCAACGATTCTACTTGGGAGGGTAAGCGCCTGCGGATCAAGCAACAGTATGTCCTCAGCTCCGCATCCCTGCAGGACATGATCCGTGTCCACAAGTCTGCCCACGGCAACGATATGAGCCGTTTTGCTGATTACTATGCAGTGCAGCTCAACGATACCCACCCTGCCATGTCTATCCCCGAGCTGATCCGTCTTCTGATGGTGGAGGGCATGGACTTTGATCAGGCGTTCTGTGTGGCACAGAAGACCTTCTCCTACACCAACCACACCGTTATGGGGGAAGCCCTGGAGAAATGGGATCTGGACCTGCTGCGCAGTGTGGTCCCGGAGATCGTAGACATCATCCTGCGTATTGACGGAAAGCTTAAGAGTGAGCATCCGGAGCTGTTTATCGTCAAGGACAATACCGCCCACATGGCAAACCTCAGCGTATATGTGGGCAGCTACGTCAACGGCGTGGCGGAGATCCATTCTCAGATCCTGAAGGACGATGTGTTCCATGCATGGTACGAAGCCTTCCCGGAGCGGTTCCAGAATAAGACCAACGGCGTCACCCCCCGGCGGTGGATGGGTCTGTGCAACCCTGAGCTGACCCAGATGATCAAGTACCGCATCGGCGGCGATTTCCTTGGTAATCTGGACCGGCTAAAAAAGCTGAAGCCTATGATCGACGATGATATGGTTCGCCAGTTTAATGCCATCAAGCGGCAGAAGAAGGAGCAGCTTTGCCGCAAGGTTCTGCAGTGCGAGGGTGTCAAGCTGGACCCCGACTTCGTCTTTGATGTGCAGGTAAAGCGGCTCCATGAGTATAAGCGCCAGCTGCTCAACGCCCTTTCCATTGTGGATATCTACTTCCGACTGAAAGACGGCAGCCTGCCGGAATTCCAGCCTACGGTGTACCTCTTCGGCGCAAAGTCTGCCCCCGGCTACGGTCGTGCCAAGGCGATCATCCGTTATATCAACCGCATTGCCAAGATGATCAATAACGATCCTGCCGTCAACGATAAGCTGAAGGTGGTGTTCGTGCAGAACTATAACTGCTCCTACGCCGAGTATATCATTCCCGCGGCAGATATTTCCGAGCAGATCTCTCCTGCCGGCACGGAGGCTTCCGGTACCGGCAACATGAAGCTGATGCTGAACGGTGCCGTGACTTTGGGCACCTTGGATGGTGCCAATGTGGAGATCGTCAAGGAAGCCGGTATGGAAAACAACTACATCTTCGGTGCCACCGTGGATATGATCAATTCCAGCCGCGCCACCTATAATCCCCGTTGGATCTACGATCATAACCAGCGGCTTCACCGGGCGGTGGATACCTTGGTGGACGGCACTGTGCCGGTGGACGATGACCAGAGAGCGCTGTACCACGCCCTGCTGGACGGCACCCATTGGCATCAGGCGGATCACTACTTCCTGCTCATGGACTACGAAAGCTATATTGAAGCAAAGCTCCGGGCAAACCGGGACTACGCCGACCGGCTGTCCTTTGGCAGAAAGTGCCTGATGAATGTGGCAAGCGGCGCGAAATTCTCCTCCGACCGTACCATCCGTCAGTATGCCGAGGAAATCTGGCACATTACGCCTACCCAATTCTGATAAAAACGCCCCCGTTTCCAAATTGGAAACGGGGGGTCGTTTATTTCAGACTTTCTGCTGTGGTGGCGACAGTATGGTAAATAGGGGGCCAGCCGAATTTTTGGAAAGGGGCGGCCAAGGTGATGGGCAGCCATGTCATCATAAAGAAGGGGAAGGTGAGCATCGATACGATCTTTTCCTTCTTTGTTGCGCGGATGCGATCCCATTCCAAAGCCAGTGTCAGGGCCGCCATCAGTACCGTGCCCAGATAGGATAAAGGGAAGGTCAGAAGCGATATCTGCAGAAAGAACATGGGTCCCCATGCAAGGAGAATAAAGAGTAGCGTCAGCAGCATGCAGAACATGCCGAACAGGAAACCAAACAGGGACAGACTGGTGGTTTCAAAGCAATTGAACCGTACCCAGCCTTTGCCGGTGAAGATACCTTTGAGCAATCGGGCGATATAACGCAAGGACATCTGAATACCGCCTTGTGCCCAGCGGGTACGCTGCCGCCAGGATTGCCGGAAGGTGATGGGCTGTTCATCGTAGAGCACAGCATCGTGGCAATAGCCAATCTTTATGCCGTTGGTGGCGCACCATGCGCTGAATTCCAGGTCCTCTGTGAGGGTGAAAAATTTCCATCCGCCGGTTTTAAGTAATACCTCCCGGGAAAAGCCAAAGCCGGTGCCACTGACAGTGCAGCCGGTACCAATGTGCATCCGGGAACGGTTTAGGTGGGTGGATTCGTGGATGTACCAAAGACCGTAGCCGGAGGTAAGCCAGTTAGTGCCAAAGTTTTTGGTGTTGCGATAGCCGCAGAAAACCTGATATCCATTGCTGTGAACCCGATCCATACTGCGGATGTAGTCCGGCTGAAGCAGATTGTCAGCGTCAAAGACCAAAAACGCATCAAAGCTGTCAAGACCTTCTGTGGTGTCGATACGCTCTAAAAGGTAATCCAGCGCATAGCCCTTGCCGATCTGGTTTTGGTTGTTTCGGCAGAAGACCGTTGCGCCGTGGGCTCCTGCTACAGCTGCAGTGGAATCGGTACAGTTGTCCGCAACTACGAAAATCCGGAGCTTTTCTGCAGGATAGTCCTGATTGGCAATACTGTCCAGCAAATGGGGAAGCACCAGTTCTTCGTTCCGGGCGGCAATCAAAATGGCGTATTTATGAAAGCCTTGCTTGGGCAAAGCTTTTGGCTTTGCAAAAAAAGGCAGGATCAGATAGAACATCTGATAAGAATACATTACAGAGGTTAGGATGGAAAGGATCAGGCAGGTAATGCCAAGACCGATCAGCCAATTCAACGGGGTGCACCTTCTTTTTTAATATTTTACCTACCCTATTGTAACGCAAAGGAGTAATTTCGTCCAATTAAGAATTTATTAAAAATACCGCTGAAAGCCTTTCAGCGGTATTTTGCATCTTAGCCCTCTGCAACCACGATCTCGGACAGGACGAGACCGGGGTTTCTTTTGATGGTAAAATCAATGGCCCAGTAGCTGGAGAAAACCAAAAGGCTTCTGCCCCGGTAATCCTCCAAAAGCTCCGCGTCCGAGCCGAGGTTCAGATCGGAAAGGTCGCCGGGATAGCTGTCGATGAGCCGGATCTCCTCGTAGGGCAGACCCTCCATCCGCAGGTCTACACCGTACTCGTTCTTCATCCGGTACTGGAACACGTCAAACTGCAACGTGCCCACAACGCCTACGATGACCTCCTCCATACCGGAGTTGGGGACCTTGAAGATCTGAATGGCACCTTCCTGTGCGATCTGCTCAGTGCCCTTGACAAACTGCTTGCGCTTCATAGAATCCTTGGCGGATACCCGGCTGAAATGCTCCGGTGCAAAGGTGGGGATACCGGAATACAGGAATTTCTTCCCCGGTACAGTGATGGTATCACCTATGGCAAAAATACCCGGGTCAAACCCACCGATAACGTCGCCGGCAAAAGCCTCTTCCACAATTTCCCGCTCTGCCGCCATCAGCTGCTGGGGCTGGGAAAGGCGCATCTTTCTGCCACCCTGCATGTGGTAGTACTCCGTATCTCTCTGGAACTTGCCGGAGCAGATCCGCATGAGGCGAGACGGTCCCGGTGTGCCTTGTTCATGTTGGCCTGGATCTTGAACACGAAGGCGGAAAAATCCGGACTGAAAGCATCCACCAGACCACAGTCTGCAGTACGGGACAGGGGAGGGGGTGTCAGCTTCAAAAATGCCTCCAGAAAAGGCTCAATGCCGAAGTTGGTTAGAGCTGAGCCGAAGAAAACTGGGCTTAATGTGCCACTGCGCACCGCTTCAATGTCCATCTCCCGACCGGCAGACAGAAGCTCCACATCGTCGATGAGCTGCCGGTGCTTTTGCTCGCTGTCCAGAAGCTCTGCCACCTGGCTGTCATAAAGATCCACAGACAGTTTGTCTGCTTTTGCCTTGCCGCTGGCACCGGAGAAGAACAAAAGCTCACTGTTTTCCCGGTCGTACACGCCCTTAAAATCCTTGCCGCAGCCAATGGGCCAGTTCATGGCATAGGTTTCAATGCCCAGCTCCCGTTCCACTTCGTCCAGCAGATCGAAGGGGTCCTGGGTTTCCCGGTCCATCTTGTTGATAAAGGTGAAAATGGGAATGTGCCGCATGGCACAGACCTTGAAAAGCTTCCGGGTCTGGGGCTCCACACCCTTGGCACCGTCAATGACCATCACGGCAGAGTCAGCTGCCATCAGGGTGCGGTAGGTGTCCTCGGAGAAGTCCTGGTGACCGGGGGTGTCCAGAATGTTGATGCAGAAGCCACCGTACTGGAACTGCATCACAGAGGAGGTCACAGAGATACCTCTCTGCTTTTCGATCTCCATCCAGTCAGAGGTGGCAGAGCGGGAATTTTTCTTACCCTTGACCACACCGGCCTGGGCAATGGCACCGCCGTAGAGCAGGAATTTTTCCGTCAGTGTGGTTTTACCGGCGTCGGGGTGGGAAATGATGGCAAAGGTCCTGCGCCGGCTGATTTCTTCTACTAAGGTTGACATAACAATTTACCCCAATTTCTGTGCAAATAAATTCAATTTAGTTTACCACATTTTTCCCCAAGTTACAAGCCTAAACCTACATAGTTGGTGTTTGGTGCAAGAAATATGTCATTGAAAAGGGGGTGGATCTATGCTAAACTGATTATAGTGGTCTTCTGTAGAGAGGACTGCCAGAAATCAGATAAGGAAAGTTACATATGGATTCAATTTTGGTTTTTTGGAATCAGATGGTAACCAACCCTTTGCTGTTTATCGCGGTGGTAATGACCTTGGGCGTTATCCTGGTAAACGGCTGGACGGATGCCCCCAACGCCATCGCCACCTGCGTGGTGACCAGATGTATGCCCCCAAAAGCAGCGATTCTGATGGCGGCAGTGTTCAATTTCCTTGGTGTGTTTGTGATGACCCTGCTGAACGCAACGGTTGCGGAAACCATCACCAAGATGGTGGACTTTGGTCCTGACCCGGACCTTGCCATCATCGCCTTGAGTGCGGCTCTTTTTGCCATTGTCCTTTGGGCGACCCTTGCATGGGTGTTTGGTATTCCCACCAGCGAAAGCCATGCCCTCATTGCCGGCCTTACCGGTAGCGCCATCGCCGTCAGCGGCAGCTTTTCCGGCGTCAATCCGGCAGAGTGGGTCAAGGTTTTGTATGGCATCGGTATTTCCGTAGGTCTTGGCTTCGGTCTCGGCTGGTGTGTGTGCAAGCTGGTTACGGTTCTGTTCCGTAAGGCAAACAGACCCAAAACAGAGCCTTTCTTCCGGGGCGCACAGATCGTAGGCGCCGCTTCCATGGCGTTTATGCACGGTGCCCAGGACGGACAGAAGTTCATGGGTGTTGTGCTGCTGTGCGTGTATATGTCCCAGGGACAGTCTTTGCCTTCGGATATCCACATTCCCATTTGGCTGATGGTCGTCTGCTCCGTTGTTATGGCAGCAGGTACCGCTATGGGCGGCAAGAAGATCATCAAGTCTGTGGGTATGGATATGGTGAAGCTGGAAAAATATCAGGGCTTCTCTGCGGATATTGCTGCAGCGCTGTCCCTGCTGATCTGCTCCGTGTTCAGCCTGCCGGTTTCTACCACCCACGCAAAGACTACCTCCATTATGGGTGTAGGTGCCGTGAAGCGGGTTTCTGCCATCAACTTCGGTGTGGTGAAGGAAATGGTACTGACTTGGGTACTGACCTTCCCCGGCTGCGGCCTTGTGGGCTTTTTGATGACAAAACTGTTTATGTTTATCTTTACATAACGAAAGGAAAAATGAGATATGGCAAAAGGTGATAAGTTCTATTTTGAAAACTTCGCTGCAAGCGCAGCCCTTTCCAAAGAGGCAGCCTCCTATCTGGTGGAATGTCTGGAAAATTACGACCCGGAAAAGCTGGAGCAGATGATGGTGTCCATGCACGGCATCGAGCACCGCGCAGACAAGAAGAAGCATGAGATGAACGCGGCACTGGCAAAGGCATTTGTGACCCCTGTAGACCGGGAGGATCTGGATATGCTCAGCCACCGGCTGGACGATGTGACCGACAAGATCGAAGAGGTCCTGCAGATGTTCTACATCAACAACATCCAGTCTGTGGATCCTGCCGCAGTGGAATTTGCAAAGAACATTGTCAAGGCCTGTGATGTGCTGTGTTCTGTGATGGGGGAGTTTGAAAACTTCAAGCGCTCCAAGAAGATCCATGACCTGATCATTGTCTTGAATGACGTGGAGGAGGATTGCGATAAGCTGTATCTGCAGTCTATGCGGGCTTTGTCCGTCAATGGAGCGGATGCGCTGACTGTGATCGCATGGCGTGATATCTACGCCTGCCTGGAGGCCTGCGCCGATGCCTGCGAGCATGCCGGTGACTGTGTCGGCTCTGTTATCATGAAAAACACCTGATTTCCTATATTGCATCGCAGGGACACTTCCCGGGCAATGTCATTAAGTGAGTGTCATTGCGAGACCAGTGAGCATACTGGTCGTGGCAATCTCCTTCTGAGGATGGGGATTCCCACGGCTGCTGACGCAGCCTCGGAATGACAGATCCTTCTTAACTTAGTGGCATTGCCCGTGCGGAGTGTCCTTTTTTGTTTCCTGGCAAAAAAACTGTTACAGATGCAGCTCGTTTTGCGTCTTATTAAGCAGAAAGGCCTTTCTGAGAAAGGAGAATTCCCGTGAATGAGGAAAAAATTATAGAGTTATACCTGCACCGGGACGAGCAGGCGATCCATCTGTCCATGGAGCAATACGGTGCCTACTGCCGCACGGTGGCAGCCGGGATTCTCCGGGACAGCGCTGATGTGGAAGAGGCGGTGGCGGATACCTGGCTGAAGGCATGGCAGACCATCCCGCCCCAGCACCCCAAATACCTGCGGCTGTATTTGGGCAGGATCACCCGCAATGCGGCATTGAGTATCTGGCGCAGAAACAATGCTTACAGCCGGGGCGGTGGAGAAACGGCCCTGGCGTTGGAGGAGTTGGGAGATGTTGTTGGCAAGGATTCCCCGGAAACCGAGCTGGATCGCCGGGAACTGGAGCGGATCATCACGGCATTTCTCAAGACCGAGCCTGTCCGGCGGCGGAACATATTCTTGCGGCGGTACTTTTACATGGAGGAGATCCCCGGCATTGCCCAGCGTTACGGACTGGGGGAAAACAATGTCCGCATGATGCTCTCCCGCACCCGGCAAAGGCTCAAGAAGTATCTGAAACAGGAGGGATACCAACTATGAAGCAAGAGCAGTTATTGGAAGCCATCGGCGGTGTGGAAGAAGGCATGCTGATGGAAACAGAGCAGACGACCCACCGCGCCCATATGGGAGTGGGAAGAGTGCTGCTGATTGCTGCAATGATCGCATTATTGGTGGTCACGGTGGGCGCAGCCAAAGGCATTTTCAGCCTGCCCATCCATGACAGCCAGATCACCACCGATGAAACGGCAGCCCCCTTTATTCTGGATTCCGAAGGAAATATCATACCGGTCCCTGTGAAGGGACTGCAGATCACCATGGATGTGGATATTGCGGAAAATGCCCCGGATTATCTGGAAGAGTATTACCTTATGGATGCCCCGGAGGGTTGGCAGAGCAGCGGAATGGGAACCCAGGCAGGTCGATACTGGCTGAGCAGCTGGGAGCAGTTTTTCTGGGAGGACAGCCATTCCGACAGAGTGGAGCTGCGGCAAAGCACCGTCCACAATTACCGGAGCAATGAAAAAACGGTGGATACCCTGTATTGGCTTTTGGAAACCGACGGTGTTACCGCCCAAACCACCCAAATGGCGGGCATGGAGGTGCTGAAGGTCAATATCCCGGCGATCCCCTGGCGCAATAACAGCACAGCCCATGCCTATTGTCCCCAGGGAGAAACCCGGCTGTACTGGTCTGATGGCCACTACATCATGCGCATGATCTACCCGGCAGGCTTCTCGGATGCACAGGCAGAGGCAATGCTGAAGACCCTGCACACCGAAAAGGTGATCTTGAATGTGCCGGAGAATTACGGCAAGGTGGATGTGCAGCTCCTGCAGGAGCTGAAGCCGTTGTTTGACATCCAGCCGGGCAGCAATACCGTGGACAATGCCCAGATGGAGCAGGGCAGGATCGCTCTTTATAAAGAAAAGCTGTATATCGGTGATGTGGGTCAGATCATCGTCTATGATCTGCAGACCGGCAAGCAGCACAGCTATACCCTGGCGGATAAATTTGCCGACCCCAAGTACCTGTTTGTCACCGATCATTATGTGGGTTATATGACAGGCTATGACCGGCTGGAGCTGCTCAAGCTGGATGGAACTGCCCCGGAAACCCAGGTGTATGAGGGCATTTACAGTACCATGCTCTATGCCGACGGAATGACCCTGTATGCTCTGGGTGAGGGCCTGCGGACCATCGATCTTTCCACCGGAGAGATCACCCAGTTGGCAAAGGATGTTACCGCCTTCGATCTGGAAGGGGATACCATCTATGCCATCGAGCAACAGGGCTGGCATTTCCTGAAAGGCAAGAAGGGAAGCCAGGAGTTTGAGAAGATCGAGCTGGACTTCTATCCCATCCGGATCCTTGCCGAGGGCGAGGACCTGTACTTCAGCACCGGCGGAAATGGGAACGACTACCCGGTGATCCGTTACCGGGATGGGGAAATCACCCGGCTGCCCATGAATGCCTGGATGTTCCAGATCCTGGACGGCAAGCTGATCTATCTGGATCAGAAGGATAAGAAATACCCGGTGAAATCCTATGATCTGGAGACCGGCGAAACCGTTACCCTTATGGAAAATGTCTTTGAATTCAGCATTTTGCAGGATCGCTATATTTGCTGCACCCTTTATAATGACGGTTACGAGATCCATGACCTGCACACCGGTACCCGCTTCCATATTGCCGATTGATGCACAAAAATAGGGGACGGGCCACCCATCCCCATCTTCAAATTGAAATTTGTACGGTATCGCTGGATAGCAAAAGCTCCCTCGAGAGAGGGAGCTTTTTGTTATGAACAGCAATCAAGCCTTGCCGGCGCAGCCCAGAACGTTGATCAGCTTGTGACGAACGATCTCCTTGATGTTGGAGCGGGCGGGCTTCAGGTACTGACGGGGGTCGAAGTGGTCGGGATGCTCGTTGAAGTACTGACGGATGGTACCGGTCATGGCAAGACGCAGGTCGGAGTCGATGTTGATCTTGCACACGGACAGCTGAGCAGCCTTACGCAGCTGCTCCTCGGGGACACCGATGGCGTTGGGCATCTTGCCGCCGTTGGCGTTGACCATTGCCACGTACTCCTGGGGAACGGAGGAGGAGCCGTGGAGCACGATGGGGAAGCCGGGCAGACGCTTGGTCACCTCTTCCAGTACATCGAAGCGCAGAGCGGGAGG
>JAGAMQ010000026.1 GCA_017624645.1 Oscillospiraceae bacterium | reverse complement strand
TCCCCTGATTTCCGGTCTGTTGGCCCAGCCAATTTTTCTGCGTATGCACTGTGCAGACCTTATAGGGTGCTACAACACCGGAATTGATATTGTTTCTAAGGCCATAGAAAGCCGCGTCCTTACCGTTGCTGTCCACCAGATAGATATAATCATCACGGGTATACTGACCGGTCAAACCACTGCCCATAGCTTTCTGGATCTCTTGGAGTTCCTTTGCATTGAGCTTGAGCAGTGCCTTGGGTGTCAGCTTCACATTGGGATCCACCGCTGCAAAATTCCTGCAGTACTCCGTTGCCGCACCGGTGCCGGAGCTGCACAGCTCCACCATCGTATGCTTATCACAGGTTCCTTTGGGTTTGTCCTCCGGGTAGACCATCACCGTTTCTGTACGGGCACCTCTAATATCTGCTCTACAGGCATCTGTGGCGATCTTTCCGGAATCCAGACAGACCGTAACAGAAGTCATCTTGGAGGTATCGTAAAGGCTCACATTCTTAAGATCTTTATGCAGAGGTCCCATAACCTTCTTCCACAGCTTAGGTGCGGGATTGGGGCTCAAGGTGATCTCTTCAGGCTGGTCATAGCCCATCCACAAAGCAGCCGTATAGTAACCGGAATATCCGCAGAACCAGCGGTCCTTACGGTTAGAAGTGGTACCGGTCTTACCGGCGATCTGCATACCGCTGATGGCGGCATTTTCACCGGTACCCTTATTGACTGCATTTACCAGACAATAGTTGGTGTAATTGACTGCCTTTTCTCCCAGAATCTCCTTGGCATCCTGGGTATTCTCCAGCACCAGATTTCCCTTGCTGTCGTAAACCTTGGTATAGGTTCTCGCCTCACGGTACACACCGTCGTTGGTGAAAGTGGCAAAGGCAGCAGCCATATCCCGCACCGTAACACCGTAATGCTGGGCACCCAATGCCAGAGACGCAAAGTTCATATCCTCCGGCTCCACAAGGGTGGAGATCCCAAAGGACTTTGTCAGGTAAGAAAAGCCATAACTGTCACCGATCAGCTTCAAGGTATTGGCAGCTACCGCGTTGACCGATTCCTGAATACCCGTATAAACGGTACGGGTATAGGAATAGGTTCTGGTATCGTTATGAGGCCATGCCCCGTTGGTATAGTTCAAAGGCAGGTCCTTGATAACCGTTGCCGGAGTAATGGTTCCCTGCTCAAAGCCGGGGGCATAGATAGAAAGGGGCTTAATGGAAGAACCGGACTGTAGCTTGGACTGGGTGGCACGGTTCAGACCAAAGTGGACCTTATCGTTACCCACACCGCCGGCCATTCCGGCTATATCTCCGGTCTCGCTGTTAACCACAACGATGGCGGATTGAATCTGCTGAGCACTTCTTGTATCGGGAATCTCCTTGAGATCCTTATATATCTTATCGATCTGATTCTGCACCCGCATATCCAGGGTGGAATAAATATGGTAGCCGCTTCTGCTGATCAGTTCCAGATAGTTCTCCCAGACATCCTTGTTCCAGTTGGTGATACCATCCTTTGCAGCCAGGTCCTTGGCAAGATCCATAAGCAGCGTATCAACGAAATAGGAGTAAACCTCCTGGGAGTGGTTCAGTTCTTTTTCGTTATTGTGACCGCACTTTGGGCAGATCAGATTTTCGCCGGATGCCTTATAGGTGGCCGCCAGGCCCTGATAGTCACAGTTTTCGTTGCCACAGACAATCCAACGGTCCTCTGGGGCAATGCCGTTTTTCAAAACCAGCTCCTGCGCCACAGCCTCAGTATACTCTTCCTGAGTGATATAACCCTGGGAAAGCATCTCGTCCAGTACCAGCATCATGCGGTAGCGGTTTCTTTCCTTGCCGTTACGGACCTGTCCCTCAAAGGAGAACTCCGAATCACTGTAGGGATCATACAGGGAGGGGTTATTGGTAATGCTGATGAGACTGGCACATTCCGCAACCGTCAAGGTCTGCAAGGGCTTGCCATAATAGGTTTTGGCGGCACTTTTGACACCGCGGCAACCTTGACCAAGGTAAATGGAGTTCATATACATCTCCATGATCGTGTCCTTGTCGTAATTCTTCTCCACCAGTGTCGCCTGGAAAAACTCCATGACCTTTCTCTGCACAGTAACACTATCCGCACCGGTGCGGTTCTTGATCAACTGCTGGGTGATGCTGGATCCACCCACAGTGGTGGTGCCGAAGAACATATTGGCAAATGCCTTAATGGTAGTGAACCAGTCCACGCCCTGATGCTCATAGAAGCGCTTGTCCTCAATGGCCACCGCTGCATGGATCAGCGGCTTGGGAAGTTCCTCAAAATCCGCATTTTCCCAGGAGGTGCTGGCATGGATATCCTGCAGCTTTTGGATATCACCGTTCTCATCTACGTAGTAAATGTAGGAGGGGGAATCCATATCGTAATTCTCCAGCACAAGACCTGCAGAGGGTAGAATATCCTGTTCCAAATAATCCCCCAATGCGCCGGCCAGCACAAAACCGCAGGCAAGCACAATCAAAAGGACTGTGGCTGCTGCACCGATAAACACTTTTGCACAAGCAAAGACCACCCTCCATATCCTATAGACGGTGTCAAGACTTACAGGCGGAGTCCGCCCTGCCCTTTCCCTTTTTTGATTCTGTTCAGCCATGTCGTTACCTCCATCAACGCGGCACCTCGGCCCGCAAGGTCATATGATCAAATGAAATTCAATGCATAAAGCTAAAGCATCGTTCATATCATTATAGCATACCCAAATAAAAAACGAAAGTCCTTTTTTATGAATAATCCGCAAATTTCTTCTCCGCGCTGTACGGTTGGGATTTCCTCTTGATTTTATTGACCCTTTCGGTTACAATAAAAGCGCAATGGAGGTAGTCTTCTATGGAAAATGAATTTGGTTCCGATTTTATGACAATCGTTGACGAAGACGGCTCTGAATATGAGCTGGAAGTTCTGTCCACCCTGGAATACAACGGCTGCACTTATCTGGCAGTGATCCCAGCCGGCAGTGAGGACGGACAGGAGCTGGAAGTCAGTATCCTTAAGTCCGTGGAGGAAGACGGCGAGCCCATTCTCTGTGCCATTGAAAACGAACAGGAACTGGAAACCGTTTATCAGAGGATCATGGATCAGCTTTACGAAGAGGACCAGGAAGATTAAATCACCGCCTGCTTGGTGCGTAGCGTGTCCTTTTGGACCCACATCTTTTATTTGGGACGCAGGACTTCTGTGCCGGATTGCAGACCTCCCGCCCACGCTTTGACGATGGGTGGACGTTGGGAGCAGCTAAGGTTCAGAGCAGCGACCCACCTGCCGATTCGTGCAGGTCATAATAGGATGCGTTACGGCCAAAGCGGGTACGGCATAGGGATAAATCTCCCTATGCCGTTTTATTTTTTCAACAATTTGTAAACTTTTTTGTTTTATGACCATTTATGACCATTTAAAAAGAAAGTTCTTGAAATATTCTGCCAAATCAGTTATACTGTTTGGGTCTGTATTTAGGCGTACATCCGTATGCCTACCAATTCGCAAATGAGAGGAATGGATTACATGAGCGCATCCGATAAGAAAAAGCTCCGCAAAGAGCAAGAAAGTGTATTCATCACTGAAAAGCAGCGCGCCGAACAGAAAGAAGCAAAGAAGCTGAAGGTATACACCATCGCTTTCGTTTCCGCCATGGCACTGGTTGTGCTGATTGCTGTAGCATCTCTCATCATCAGAGGTGTCACCCAAAGCGGTGTGTTCGAAAAAAGCACCATTGCCGCTTCCGTTGAAGACGTACAGCTGAACACCGTTGAGTTTAACTACTATTACAACGACGCCATCAACAAGATGTACAACGAAGCCTACAGCCAGTACTCTACTTACTTTGAGCTGTACTTCGATTCCCTTGGTTTGGATGTGACCAAGCCTCTGAACGAGCAGGTGCAGGACAAGGAGACCGGTGCTACCTGGGCAGACTACTTTGTAGATACGGCTCTGGAGAACGCCAAGAGCGATCTGACCATGGAAAAGCTTGCCAAGGAAGCTGGCTTCACCCTGTCCGAGGATCAGCAGAAGGAGCTGCAGAGCACCCTTTCCAGCATCGAAACCAACGCCAAGCTGTATGGCTATTCCAATGCGGAACAGTATTTGAACATCGTCTACGGCTACGGCTCCGATATGGACAGCTACAGCAAGTATCTGGAGCGAACCGAACTGGCCCACGCGTTCTATGAAAATTACTACGACGAGTTAAAATACGATGATGCAGCAATCCGCGATTACGAAAAGGATAAGGCTGCGGATTTCAACTCCTACACCTATCATTCTGCCTACCTGAGCTATACCGAGTTCCGGGAGAACGGTACCAAGAACGAGGAGACCGGAGAGACCGAGTATACCGACGAACAGAACGAAGCTGCTAAGAAGAAGCTGAAGGAAGCCGCCGAAGCCCTCGCCACCGCCACCACCCTGGAGGAGCTCCAGGCAAAGGCGAAAGAGGTTCCCGTGAATGAGAGCAGCAGTATCTCTGTGAATAAGGAGACGGATCTTCTGCACACCTCCATCAACGCCACCCTCAGCAAGTGGCTGGCTGCCGATGAGCGCAAGGAAGGTGACATTGCGGCCATCCCCAACCTCTCCACAGATGCTAAGGAAGGCGATCTTGCCAACGGTTACTATGTTGTCTACTTTGTAAGCCGCAACGACAACAAGACTGCCATGGGCAACGTCCGTCATCTGCTGGTGCAGTTCGAAGGTGGCACCGAAAACGAAGAGACTGGCGTTAAGGAATACTCCGAGGAAGAAAAGAAGACTGCCAAGGACGAGGCGGAAAAGTACTTCCAGGAGTGGAAGGACGGCGAAGCTACTCAGGACAGCTTCATTGAGATGGTAAAGAAGTACAGCGACGACAGCTCCGCAGCCGACGGCGGTCTGTTTGAGGATATCAACCCTGCTTCTAACTATGTACCGGAGTTCCTCAGCTGGTCCATTGATCCCAACCGCAAGGAAGGCGATGCAGAAGTCATTGAGACCGAATTCGGTTACCACGTGATGTTCTATGTAGGCAATTCCCAGCTTAACTACCGTGATCACATGATCACCCAGCAGATGAAAACAGAGGCACAGGCCGAGTGGTATGAAGGCGCACTGAAGGATGTGTCCGCTGCAAAGCTGAACCTGAAGCATGTCCCTCTGGATATGTCCATCGCCAACAATTGATCCTCACCCCCCTGCCGTGACGGCAGGGGGGTATTGTATAAAAACACCTCCTGTGGAGAAAATCCCCATAGGAGGTGTTGTTTTGAAAAAATCTGTTGGATTTACTATTTCGGGCATATGCGCCGGGGCGGTAAACGGGCTGTTCGGAGCCGGTGGTGGAATGATACTCGTACCACTGCTCACATGGCTGACACCCATAGATGACGGGGAGGTATTCCCCTCTTCCGTCACCATTATCCTGCCCATATGTCTTGTATCTCTATCTTTCACCCTCCAAAGGGCAAATATTGATGCAGGCACTACCCTGTGCTATCTTGCCGGCAGTGTTATAGGAGGCCTACTGGCAGGGATACTGGCAAAAAAGATCCCCAACCTGTGGCTCCACAGGATCCTTGGGATCTTTATCCTATGGGGAGGTATCCGGTATTTATGCTGAACAATCCCCTTATTCTGATTATTGTAGGGACCGCACTGGGTTTTCTTTCCGGTCTGGGCGTGGGTGGGGGAAGCCTGCTGATGCTTTGGCTTACTCTCGTGGCAGGGTTAAGTCACATTGATGCCCGGTGCATCAATCTGCTGTTTTTTATTCCCTGCGCCGTGGTGGCCAGCTTTTTCCGATGGAAGCAGGGCGCTTTGGATCTAAAACAGATTTTACCGGCAGTGATTGCCGGGTGCATCAGTGCAGGCATTTTTTCCGCAATCAGCGGTATGATAGATGCGGGTCTTCTAAGGAAAATGTTTGGCATCCTGCTCCTGTTTACAGGCATCCGGGAGCTTTTTTACCGTCCCCGAAAAGCAAGATAGCCCTCCAGGATCAGGGATGCGGCAACCGCATCCACAGTATCCTTGCGCTTCTTGCCGTGGTAGTTGTGTGCCGAAAGAATGTTATGGGCCTCCACCGTGGTCCGCCGCTCATCCCACAGATGGACAGGCAATCCTGTAGCCTGCTCCAGCTGCTGTGCAAAGCTCCGGCAAAGCTCCGCTCTGGGGCCTTCGGAGCCATCCATATTCCGGGGCAGACCCACAACGATCTCCCCCACATCACTTCCGGCAGTCATGCGGCAAATTTCTTCCAGGGTTTTCTCCGGTCTGCGGCTGTGGATCACCGTGGTGGTGCCAACAATACTGCAAAGAAGATCCGAAACAGCTATTCCCGTCCGCGCATCTCCATAATCGATCGCCATAATCCTCTTCATTTTGGGTATCCTCTCCGTTTGTTTTGCTTTTTCCCCATTATAGCGCAAAAACTCAAAAAAATAAAGAAAAAAATTGTTGACGAACGCACCAGTCTGTGATAGAATGGTTCTACCTGTGAAAAAGGGCTTTTTTTGTGCGCTTTTTTCAGCTCCGGAGCGGGAATTGTAGTGCCCGCTTACTAAATTTTTCTCTAGCCGGAGTGATACAGGGAGGCAAATTTAAGGAGGTGCCGTTATGCGCGTTAAAGTCACTTTGAGATGCTCCGAGTGCAAGCAGAGAAACTACAATTCCATGAAGAACAAGAAGAACGATCCCGACCGTCTCGAAATGAAGAAGTACTGCAGATTCTGCAGAAAGCATACCACTCACAACGAGACCAAGTAAGGAGGCGCCCTTTATCATGGCTGAAGTCAAGAAGGAAAACTGGTTCAAGAGAACCTGGGGCAAGGTCAAGAAGTACTTCCGTGAGCTGCGCAGCGAACTG
>JAGAMQ010000005.1 GCA_017624645.1 Oscillospiraceae bacterium | reverse complement strand
TGCGCAGCAAGTGTTTTCGGCTGACTTATCCGTTAAAAACAAAAGCTTTTTACCATATTCCAGACAAAAAGAAGGCTGTATCAGAACGCGTAATCATATGCTGCTTTTTGACGATTGGCGGCTTTTTTGACACTCTGAGGGCAGGAGCTTTTGCTCCTGCCCTTTAAAGTTGCATTAAGCCAGATAGATTGCCTTACAGGCCAGCATGGTCATATAGCAGTCCAGCTTGGAAACGATTTCCATGGGCGCGTGCATGGAGAGAACCGGTACGCCGGCATCCACCGTGACGATGTTCCGGTTTGCCATATAGGCAGCCACGGTACCGCCGCCGCCTTGGTCTACCTTGCCCAAAGTAGCCACCTGCCACAGAACGCCCGCTCCGTCCAAAGTGCTGCGCACGTGGCTCATAGCCTCAGCGGAAGCATCGCTGGCACCGCTCTTGCCTCGGGCACCGGTATACTTGCAGATGGCAACGCCGTAGTTCAGCTGGCTGTTGTTCCGCCGGTCGCTGACTTCGGCAAAGTTGGGATCAAAGGCGTTGGATACGTCTGCACTGAGACAGAAGGATTTTTCCAGACACCGGTTCAGGCTGGCACCCGTGGCATCGCACAGATCCTGCATGAAGGTGTCAAAGGCGGCGCTTTCCATACCGGAGATGCCCACAGAGCCGATCTCTTCCTTGTCCGCAAGGATGCAAACGGCAGTGTGCTTGGGAGTGCCCATGTCCAGCAGGGGCTCGATCTCTGCATAGGCGCATACCCGGTCGTCGTGGCCGTAAGCGGCCAGCAGGCTCCGGTCCAGACCCACCTCACGGCATTTACCGGCAGGCACCACGGTCAGTTCTGCGCTGTGGAAGTCCGCTTCCACGATGCCGTACTTTTCGTTGAGCAGGCGCATGATGTTCAGCTTCACAAGATCCGCACCTTCACCCTCCATGGGCTCAGAGCCAAGGATCACATTGAGCTGTTCGCCCACGATGCCCTCGGCAAGGGTTTTCTTCATCTGATCTGCAGCCAAATGGATGAGAAGATCGGAAACCATCAGGATGGGATCATTTTCGTCTTCGCCGATGGTGATGTTGACCCGGGTGCCGTCCTTGCGGCATACCACACCGTGGAGGGCAAGGGGGACGGCGGTCCACTGGTACTTTTTGATGCCGCCGTAGTAGTGGGTCTTAAAGTAGGCGATCTCGCTGTCCTCGTAAAGGGGATTGGGTTTGAGATCCATCCGGGGGGAATCCACATGGGCGGCACAGATGTTGGCACCCTCGTTGAGAGATTCGCTGCCGATCACGGCCAGCAGGATGGCCTTGTCCCGGTTGTTATGGTAGACCTTGTCGCCGGGCTGCAGCTTCATGCCCGGGACCAAAGGACGAAAACCGTGCTTTTGGGCAACATCCACTGCCCAGGCGGTAGCTTCCCTCTCGGTCTTACAGGCATCCAGAAAGGCGGTGTAGCGCCTGCAGTAGCTTTCCATTTCCTCCCGCTGCCCGGGGGTCAGGGACTGATATCCGTTCTTGGGAGCGGACAGCAGGGATTCGCGCAGTTCTTCGGTAGTCATAGTCAAGTACTCCTTTACAGGTTATGGTTTCATTATACCCGCCTGTAGGAAAAAGGCAAGGCATTTTTCCCGGAAAGCTTCCCGGGTGGAATTGTTTTCCAAACATGTATGGCACCGCCGGGCAAATTCCTCTGCCGGGGGTTGGGAGTCGATCCGGGCAGCGGCGTATTCCGGGGTAATGTTATCACGCTGAATAAGCCGTTGGATCCTTACCTCCCGGGGGGCGGTGACTGCTACGGTTAGCTTACATAACTTATCGAGTCCGCTTTCAAACAGTCCGATGGCGTCAATGGCGGCAAGCTCCGGCTCCGGGGTCAACAGACGGATGACTTCCTCTTTTACGGCACTGTGGGTGATCCGGTTCAGGTCCTGCAGGGCATCTGCATCGTGAAAGACCACCTGACCCAGCTTTTTCCGCTGGAGCTGACCCTGGACCACCGTTCCCGGGAACCGTTCTTCAATGGCATCCAGCAAGCACTTATCTGTTTGCAGCAGCCGGTGATAAATGGCATCGCAATCCAATACGATACCGCCCAGCTCCTGTACCACCTCCAAAAGGGTGGTTTTTCCGCAGCCGGTGCCACCGGTGATTCCGATGATCATACAAATGCCTCCGCATCCAGTATTTGAAAAGCAGCAGCCTTACCCAACCGATTCTGAACGGCATAGGCAATGCCTCCGCCTTGAGGACACCGGGCAAATACCCGCCGGACAGACGGATCATCCAGCTGCCGCAGGGCGGCAAACAGACCGGCAGACAGAGTGTAGGGGTCTGCCTCCGAGCCGTAGGGCAGGGGGTCGCAGCCCTCAAAGAGGGGAAGTTCTTCTTCAAAGCAAAGGACACGGTCTCCGGGAGTATATTGGCTGCGGATGTACCGGGCAGCAGCTTCCCGGCTGCCGTTGATGATCAACACCTGGCACTGGGGTGCGTAATGCCGGTATTTCATGCCCGGCGCCTTTACCACGGCGTCCCCACAGATCTGTGCGGTGACCGCCTTGTCCACGGTGATGCTGCCCAGGACCTGGGTCAGCTGTTCCGGTGTAATGCCACCGGGGCGCAGCAGCCGGGGAGGGTCCTCGGTGAGGTCAATGATAGTGGATTCCACACCCACCCGACAGGGACCGCCGTCCACGATCAGAGGCAGCTTGCCATTGTGATCATGGAGCACATGCTCTGCGGTGGTGGTGGAGGGTTTTCCGGAGAGATTGGCAGAGGGTGCGGCGATGGGTACGCCGGCAAGACGTATGATCTCCCGGGTCACGGCATTGTCCGGGCACCTTACCGCCACGGTGGAAAGACCGCCGGTGGTTCGCTTGGGGATGATGTCTCTGGCGGGTAGCACCATAGTCAGAGGACCGGGCCAGAAGGCTTCTGCCAGCCGGTAGGCACTTTCGGGGATGCTGTGACACAGCGTCTGTATCTGAGAAATATCTGCAACATGCAGAATGAGGGGGTTGTCATTGGGACGGCCCTTTGCCACGAAGATCTTCGCCACAGCTTCCGGGTCCAGTCCGTTGGCACCCAGACCGTAAACGGTCTCTGTGGGCAGCGCCACCAAATCGCCGGCGGTCAACAGCTTCGCTGCAAGCCGGGGACATTCCGGGTCGGCAGTGGCGATCACTCTGGTCTGCATAACATGTCTCCTCTCTGTCATCTATTTCCATTTGTTATATTATAGCATTTTCGCACTCCCGGTCAAGAAAAAAGAATACCATTTGCTCTTGATAAATCTGGAAAGTCTGCTATAATAAATATGAAAACTTTTAAAGAAATGAGGGACAAATATGAAAAAAAGCATTTTGATCATGGTTGTTCTTGCTATGGTGCTGTGCCTGTGCGCATGTAGCGGTTCTGAGAAAGCCGCTGGATTGCAGGCAGGCTTTGGCAAGGTCAACATTACTCCCAGTACCCCCCAGCCTCTGGGCGGATATGGTGACGATTCCAAGCGGATCTCCCAAGAGGTGATGGATGAGATCTCTGCCACCTGTATCGCAGTAACTTCCGGAGAGGAAACTGTGCTGATGTTCACTATGGATATGCTCAATGCATCCCATGAGGATGCAGAGGAATACCGCGAGGCAATTACCGAGGAAACGGGTATCCCCGGAGAAAAGATCTTTATCGGCGCTACCCACTGCCATAGCAGTCCCTCCGATAGCGGTGCGTATCGGACAAGTTTGAAGCAATGGCTGGTGGACGCGGCGAAGACTGCCCTTGCGGACCGGTCTGCTGCTACATTGCAGGCAGCCACTCCCACTTTCGAGAAAATGAACTTTGTCCGCCACTATAAAATGAGCGACGGCAGCTATGCCGGCTCCAATTTCGGCTCTTTCACTGCCGCACAGATTGTGGATCATGCAGTGGAGGCGGACACCCAGGCAGTTCTTGTGAAGTTTGACCGCGCGGATGATAAAAAGGATATCCTCATGGTCAACTGGCAGGCACACCCGGATATGTCCAGCGATATTGGTTATTACAATCTTGCACCCAGCTTTGTTGGACCTCTGCGCAACAAGGTAGAGGAGGAAACGGGTATGCTGGTAGCT
>JAGAMQ010000025.1 GCA_017624645.1 Oscillospiraceae bacterium | reverse complement strand
GTTCATGCTCCCGGGGCGGTTCTGTCGGCTCGGTGGGAGCCGTGGGATCGGTGGGGATCGGCAAGCTGCGCCCCCGGCTGGATAGCTTCGTTATAGGCAATCGCCAGTTCCTTTGCCCTTTGGATCTCGGCATTGTCTGCCTGCTCTACGGCTTCTTGATAATGGGTAAGGATCTCGGATTGGTGCTTGTTGTTGTGTGCAGTGCTGATTATGGGATATAGCATAATGCCAAGTGCCAGCAGGAAGGCAAACACGGCTATGCAGATCGTCAATACCTTGTGCTTGATATTCTCGCCCCTTTCAAGGAAAAGGCCCGGAGGATTGCTCCCTCCGGGCCAATATACGGTTTACTTCTGTGCGCTGTTTTTCTTGGTTTTCTTGGATGCCAGGACAATGACAAGCAGAGCGCCGGCCATCATCACAATGCCGGTGACGGTGAATACCATTACGCCGTTATCGCCAGTCTGGGGCAGGTCAAAGCCCTTGGTATTTACGACGGTCAAGGGTGCAACGGCATTTTCGGAATCGCCCTGTGCCTGCATGGTCACATCGTTATAGTCAACGGTGGCAGTAGCGGTAAGGAAGTAATGCTCCAGGTACTTCTGGGGGATGCCAGTCAGGTGCAGATCATAGCCGCCGTCTGCGTCGGTCATAGACATAGGCTGTGCGTTGCCAAAGCAGTAATGGGGATCGTTCTGCAGAACGCCCAGAATGTCCTTGGAGTACACATCACACAGGCGGTCATAGTCGTAGTCTGCAAAAATATCCACATAGATCTCGTCCTTCAGCAGAGTGTACCCATTTGCAGTTTCACATTCATACCAGTTGTAGGCATCGTCCTCGGTGCCCAGGACCTTAATGCGGCCATAGCCGTCGGGGGTGGTAACAGGGTAGAAAATCGTTGCATCGGCTTCCTCGGTGACATGACCAGTCACATAGTAGATCCCGGTTTCCTCGTCACGGACAGCAGTGAGCCAGTAGCCGTCAGTGGTGTTGTAAGCCTTAAACTTGACCTGCTTGTACATATCGGTGTCGGTTGCGGTTTCGGGGTCAACATCACTGAACAGCTTGGTCAGCTCGATGCCAAAGCTGAATACATGGCAATCGTCGATCAGAGTATCGTAGTAGTCAGAGGAAGTACGGCGCCAGGTCAGCACCACCTCGTTGCAGTTGCCCTCGTCACCATAGACAAAGGAATCGTCGGAATTGACGGTAGCGGAGTAAGTAACACGGGCGGTATAGTTGGAGTACCCGGCGAACAGGTGGCCGTTTACATTGTCGGTGTCGCCGTTGATCTCTGCCAGACCTGCGGCGGTAATATCGATGGTCATGTGTCGATCATCGGAGCTGTAGGTGACGGTAAAGCGGCCATCGTCCTGCAGCCAAGTGGCTACCTTGTCGGTGCAGTCCTTGTCAGTAAAGAACTCGATCTTTACATCCTTGAGTGCCTTGTTGTAGCTGATGCCCTCGGAAATGGTGTCGTAGAAATTGTAGGTGGTCAGGCTGGTGGCGTGGGAGGTGATGGTGGGCAGGGTGCTGATGATCTGATACTCCAGAATGTCGCCAGCGGAAGCGGTAGCCACATGGTCAAAGCCGTCATAGATGGAATCGGTGCCGTCGTTCTTGCCAGTGGACTTTACGGACTCACGCAAAAATTTCTCCAAGCTGGGGATTCCGGTATTCTGTTTAGGGTAGCAGACCACATCATAATTCCAGAAATGGCCACCCTCGGGAGAAGCGGAATCGGAATCGCCGGATACGGTGGTCATGGGCAGGCTCACAAAGAAAGGATCGGTGGTGCTTGTGACCATTTCGGGGACAGTGGTTTCTACGCAGAGCCACAGGCCCAGGTCCAGATCCCGCTTGATGGTCTTGCCGTTCTCGCTGGTCAGATCCATTTCAATGGCTTCATCGCTTGCGGCAATGTAGGCTTCCAGTGCGTTCTTGACCTCGGTTGCGTTGTTTGCCAGAGCATCGGCCAGGGCCTTGTTCAGTACATCGGACTGATAGTACCAGTAGTTGTCGGAGCCGTCGCCTGCATCCATAGGAACCAGGGAATCCCGCTCGGTCATAAAGTCTGCGTTCTCATAGCTCCCCTCTCCGTTGGGCAGGCCGATAGCAGCCAGCAGGTCAGCGGACTTTTCCTTATCAAAGCCATACAGCACCATTGTCAGATTGTAGTCGGGGTGCTGATCGTTGGCAGCTTCGGAGAAAGTGACGATCTTGGCAACACGGGCAATGGTGTAGCCGACGCCCTTAATGGCATAGCCGTTGCTGTTCTGGCCATTGCCAAGGGGGTTGTCGATCTCGCCATTGGCGTCGCCCTCCCGGACAGTTTCGCCCAGCACTTCCTCAACATAGCTTTCACGCCATCCGGTGCTGATAAAGGAATCTTCGTCCCAAACACCGTCCTTGTAGGCGTTGGTCCAGTCGAATTTCCAGAGGGTCAAGGATGCCTTTGCTTCTTCGTCGATCATTGCGTCATTGGCTTCTGCTGCGGAAACACCCACGGGGAAGGTCAGGCACAGCAGCAGTGCCAGACACAGGGCGATAGCCTTTTTCAAGTTTTTCATTGGATAGTAGTTCCTTTCATATTGAAGTAGTTGTTAGAAATGGTTAGAAAAATGTGTCCCAAGTTGGGACACATTCGGGGCGATCTCTGGCTCGGTGGCAGGGCAACAGATTACTGCTCCTTTCTCCGCAGATACACAAGCGCCCCAACACAGGCAGCCAGACATATCACTAAGCTGACAGGCAGCAGAACGGCGGTGTTGGAGCCGGTCTTGGGGAGCATAAATACAGGGGCGTTGACCACCTTGAGAGAAACGGTCAAGTCCTTTTCAATGGGCAGCATCCCCTCATAGGCATAGTCAGCCAAAAGCTGCAGGCCGTCTGGTGCCTTGGTTTCCGTCAGGCGGTAGTACAGCTCCGGGTGCAGGCCCTCAAAGCGCACCATCCCATCCTCGCTGGATACCAACCTACCATCGGTCAGCCCTGCGGAGGTGCAGCCGCCTTTGACCACATAGGGGGAATCGGAATAGGTCACGGCCTGCCAAGTGATGTTGTCCTCAGACCATTCCAAAAGGAACTCCGCACCGGCTCTGGGGGTATCGGTGGTATCAACCTTTAATGCCGCAATGCTGCCGGGACGGATGCGGTTGGTAAAGGTTACAACAGCGGTTTCTTCGGCAACGACTGTCACGGTCTGCGGATTAGGAGATTCACAGTAATAGATGGAA
This sequence comes from Oscillospiraceae bacterium, assembly GCA_017624645.1. Taxonomy (GTDB): domain Bacteria; phylum Bacillota; class Clostridia; order Oscillospirales; family Oscillospiraceae; genus Faecousia. The sequence continues at coordinate 1,686 of JAGAMQ010000025.1, read as the reverse complement.
TCGTCGGGGATCTTCTCATAAATGAGATAGTCGCCCGGTGCGATATAGTCCGTCAGTACAGTGCTGTCCTCGGTGGTAACGAATGTGCCAATAAAGGCATTGTCACTGACCCGGTACATATCAAATTCCCAGCCTGCGCCGCTGCCGCCATCGGGCATATCCTTGACGATCTGCGCCTTGCCCAAATGCTCGTTGGTAATGGTGACAGATGTGTTTTGGTTTGCGGTTCCGCAGGCCGTCCACACCGATGATATTCAAAGTGGCCTGTACCAGCTCCGTTGTGGTAGGAAAGGTCAGATGTGCGCCGGAAATAAAGCCACGGGTGCGGCGATTCAGATTCTCGATAAATGCGGTAAATTCAAACTTGGTATCATCCATAGGCATTACCTCTCCGGCCGCTTGGGTGGCTTTTGTGGCACACCCGGGGATTTCTTTTGCTTCGGCTCCACCTTTATGGTGATCGGCTCGTTTCCACGGGCACCGATTAGAATTTCCGCCTTGTGGTACTCTTTGCGATACTTCTCCATCTGCTCCGGGGTAAGGGAACAAAAATCCTCCTCACCTAAACCGCAGATGAAAAATGTGCCTACAACACCGCCGTATCCACCGGGAACGCTTCTGTTAAATTCCAGACCATGCAGCAGACCTTCTTCATTGCAGACGATGGCAACCTGTTCCTCATACGGGTAGATGGCCTGGATCAGTCCTCCAACAGTAGCCTGCATTTCATCCAGTCCGTTGATGGATTTTTCGTAGGGGGCATATCCCGGCTCGACAACTAAAACATCCATAGCAGACCTCCCTTACCGGGCAGGATTCTTAATGTCCTGTTTTTTTGCCTGCTTTTCCATTGCCTTTTTGCGGATTTCCAATGCTTCAAAAACCGTCCGCTTGACCTCCGGGACAGTAGGAGTTCTATCCGGGAAAAAGTCCTTCAGCTCGGCTCCGGTGAAAGTGACCTTCAATTCCGGCTCCGGCTTATTCTTCATAATGGACGCGAATTTCTTTGCATCCACCGGGGCGGGCGGCTTGGGCGCTTGGGCAGGTGTAGGAACTGTGGGAATAGACACCGCAGGCGCAGTCGGAGCGGCTTTTTCGGTGGCACCGGGGGATGCAAGTGCCTGGTCGGGCTTAGTAGGAGTAGAAACAACCTGCAGGGGAGGCTTAGGTGCTTTTGCGGCTTCCTTTACTGCCAGTGCTGCTTTTTGGCTGGCTTCTTTCATCTGCTGCGCCTGTGCCAGAGAGGGAACGGTCTGCTCCTTTTGCATGACACTAACAAGATCCTGCTGTTCCTGCTTGTTCATGTAGGAAAGTTCCACGGCAACATTAAAGGGCAGCTTTTTGCTGTCCACCATCTGCTTCATTTCCGGGACAAGAGAATCGATACGAACAAGGCGGGTAAGCTGCGTCCGGCTGTATCCCATTTCCTCCGCAACGATCTGGTCGGTGCGCTTTTGGGGACTGGTCAGCTTTTCCATCTTGGTGCGGCGGCCAGCCTTGCGGGTCATGGCCTCGATCTTCATTTTTGCGGCTCGGGCCAGCTCGGAGGTGGGAATATCCTTTCGGTGCAGGTTGCCGTCCACACATTCGATCTGTGCGCTGTCATTATCTGCTTGGACGATAACAACGGGAACGGGGTAGTTGAGCTGCATCGCAACATCGTGACGGCGATGACCGGAAATCAGC
>JAGAMQ010000024.1 GCA_017624645.1 Oscillospiraceae bacterium | reverse complement strand
TTGGGGATCTGCACAGTGCCACCAACCATACCCTACGCCATTTCGGCTGTCCGGAGAGATCTATGGAAGAAATCCGCAGCTTTGTGGGCAACGGCGCCCGGGTGCAAATGGAAAAATCCCTCCCCGGCAGGCAGGATGATCCCCCTGTGGATCAGGTCCTTGCCTTTTATCAGGAATATTACCGCAGGGTCTGTGCCCAAGGTCAGACCCGTCCCTACCCCGGGATCTCTGAAGCGTTGGAGCAGCTGAAAGGGAAATATGCCCTTGCCATCGTGTCCAATAAGCCGGATGCGGCGGTGAAGACCTTGTGCCGGCAGTATTTCCCCGGGATCTATGCCTTGGGGGTTACGGAGGACTGTCCCCGGAAGCCGGCACCGGATATGGTGAAGAAAACGCTGGCACAGCTGGGCGTGGAAAGCTGCCTGTATGTGGGTGACAGCGAGGTGGATATTGCCACGGCGAAAAATGCCGGAGTGCCTTGCCTGTGTGTCCTTTGGGGCTTCCGTGATAAGGAAATTCTGGCGGCAGCCGGAGGGGAGCTGTTTTGTGAGGATGCCCAAGAGCTTGTGCAGTGTATAGAGGAGCATTATGGGAAATGAGTTTTACGCCCTTATGGGCAGGATGCGCAACATCACCCGGTGGGGCTTGATGCGCAATACCTTTTCGGAGAATATTCAGGAGCACAGCCATCAGGTGGCGGTGTTGGCCCATGCCCTGGCGCTGATCCGCCGGGAGATCCTGCAGCTTCCCGGCCCGGATCCGGACCGGTGTGCGGTGGCGGCGCTGTACCATGACGCGTCGGAGATCCTTACCGGAGATCTGCCTACCCCCATCAAGTACTACAATCCCGAGATCCGGACAGCCTATAAGCAGGTGGAGCGGATCGCCGGGGAGCGGCTGCTGGAGAAGCTCCCCCGGCAGCTGCGGAAAAGCTATGAAAGCTATGTACTGGAAACCGATGAAGCCGTGACCCCGGTGGTCAAGGCGGCGGACAAGCTTTCTGCTTATATTAAATGTATCGAAGAGCAAAAGGCAGGCAATACCGAGTTTGATTCCGCGGCGCAGCAGACCATGGCGTCCATGCGGGCTATGGAAATGCCGGAGCTTCATTGGTTTATTGAAAACTGTCTGGATGCCTTTGCAATGAATTTGGACCAACTGTAAGGAGGTGGGGATTTTGGCACCGGGGAAATATCTGAAACAACAACCGAAGAAACCTGTATGGCTGTGGCTGGCATCTGCAGCAGTGCTGGTGGTGGCACTGGCGGCGGCACTGATGGCTTTATGGGATAGTGAGGAGACTCCCACCTTGTCCGGTGACGGGACAACTGCCCCCTCCACTCAGCAGACCACTACGATGCCGGAAACTCAGCAGACCACCGTGACTACAGAGCCCTATGTGACCGAAACCGTATCGGTAGGCGTAACCGGCGATATTCTGATGCACAATCCGGTGCTGGAAGCGGCGAAAAAGGGTGACACCTACGATTTCCGGGACAGCTATGAATACATTGCTCCTTATTATCAGCAGTTTGATTTTATGGTTGCCAACCTGGAAGTGACCTTGGGCGGCACCAAGGCAGGGAAATATCAGGGGTATCCCACCTTCAACTGTCCGGATCAGGTGGTGGACGCTTTGAAGGAGGCGGGGGTGGATCTGCTGCTTACCGCCAACAATCACAGCTATGATACCGGGATGAACGGTATGCTCCGGACCCAGCAGGTCATTAAAGAAAAAGGCCTTCCCAATCTGGGGACTGTGGAAAATGCCGGGGACAGCTTCTGGCGTGTCCAGCAGATCGGCGGGATCCGGGTGGGTATGGTGTGCTATACCTACGAATCTGGAAAGACCGCCGACGGCAGAAAGCAGCTCAACGGCATCACCTTAAGTCAGGATGCCCAGGGCTTGATCAGCAGCTTCAGCTATAACGATCTGGAGGGCTTTTATGCTGCGGTGAAAAAGGACCTTGCCGATATGGAAGCCGCAGGGGCTGAAGCCTCCATGGTCTATATCCATTGGGGCAACGAGTATCAGCTACAGCCCAACAATACCCAAAAGACCATTGCCCAGAGCCTGTGCGATCTAGGGGTGGATGTGATCGTGGGAGGGCATCCCCATGTGATCCAGCCTTTCGAGATGCTGGAGAGTGGGGAGCATACCACGTATTGCATCTATTCCGTAGGCAATGCCATCTCCAATCAGAGCCGCAACAGCCTGAAAAGCTACAGCAACGCCCGCTACACCGAGGACGGCATGATCTTTGGTGTGGAGTTCCAAAAATGGAACGACGGCACTGTAGAGGTGTCCGGGATCAGTATTCTGCCTACATGGGTTCACCGGGAATCGAGGAAGGTATACGATATCATTCCCTTGGATCCCGCTGTGTCAGCTTGGAACGGTTACGATGTGGGAAATCTGTCCATGACCTACGAATCCTACGAAAGGACCATGTCCCTGGTGGGGAAGGGGTACAATGCCTGCCTGCAGAAGTTTGGTCTGCCGGAGGTGCCGCTGGTTTTTAAGCCTGCTGCGTAATATAAAATAGAGGGAGAGGCTGTCCGCTGAACAGTTCCGTTTATGGTCGTTCGATTCTGCTTTTCTGTGCAGAAATAAAGAAGAGAGGTACAAGACCTCTCTTCTTTGTTTGGTGCCGGCAACCGGAATCGAACCGGTACGGATTTTACTCCGAGGGATTTTAAGTCCCTTGTGTCTACCTATTCCACCATGCCGGCGGATATGAAATTATTGGTGCCGGCATCCTGTTGCGGTGCCCGGCGAATGTCCTTGGCGGCAGAGCGCCTGCGTCCCTCGCCGACCGCTGCCACTCGCTCCCCTCGCTTCTTCCGCCACCGGCGGCGCTCGGGTCGCTCCCCGGAATCTCACCGGTACGATTTTACGACCAGGGATATTAAGTCCCTTGTGTCTACCTATTCCACCATGCCGGCGGAGGGACTACCATCGTACCATATTTTTTCCAAGCCGTCAAGAAAAGAAAATCGGATCTCCCTCATGTGATCTCCCTCATGGTGAAAGGTTGTGCTGTTCTGGATTTCAATTGGGGATCGGTCAGTTTTGGGGAAGAGAGATATCCGGGCTTGAGGGCAATATAGTCAACTTGCAATGGTAAAATTTGTGCAATATGCCGATATTCGGCAACCGATTTTGTGGTTTTTGTCGTGTTGTAATTGGCAGGGAAATATGATAAACTTGTATACAGACAGACGGGGATATTATGCGTGTCCCAAAAGTCTTTGTATGTAAAAGGGTGTTTGCCCGATCGCATAACAATTAGAGGAGGATAAAAATGAAGAAACTGATTGCAATCGTACTTGCCCTCGTGACTGTGCTTTCTCTGTGTGCAGCTTGCGGCGGCACTGCAGCCGGTGGCGAAGGCGGCAACAACGGTGATGGAGAGCATGTTAAGCTGACCATCGGCCTGCCCACCAATGCTCGTATCCTGAGCTGGGACGACAATGCTTTGACCGCATGGCTGGAGGAAAAGACCGGCTATGAGCTGGAGTTCCAGCCCTACTCCGGCGGTACTGACATCGCCACCCAGATCTCTACCGCTGTCGCAGCACAGGAAGAGCTGCCCGACATTCTGATGCAGATCTCCCTGAGCGATTCCGTCATCAATACTTACGGCCGTAATGAGTACTTTGTGGACCTGTCCGAGTACTATGCCGACCGTGAGGATGCTTCCAAGACCTTCTGGGAGCGCTTCGAGGCAAACCTGTCCGAGGCGGACCGGGATAACATCCTGCGTCAGATGGAAGACCCCGAGACCGGCGCTATCTACTCCGTTCCCACCCTGGAGACCTCTCTGCTGGGTATCATGGACTACCAGATGTGGATCAATGTTGAGTGGCTGGACAAGGTTGGCAAGGAAAAGCCTACTAACAATGAGGAGCTGCTGGATGTCCTGCGTGCCTTCAAGACCCAGGATCCCAACGGCAACGGCAAGAATGACGAGATCCCCCTGTTCGGTGCACAGGAGGGCGGTCTGGGTGCAGACGTCATCAACTGGCTGGTGAACCTGTTCGTATACTTCAACGACCGTAAGAATTTCAATCTGGATGAGAACGGTAAGCTGACTGCTCCCTTCACCTCCAACGAGTACCGTGAGGCTCTGAAGTTCATCAACTCCCTGATCAAGGAAGGTCTGATGCCTGACTCTGTGTTCTCTACCACGTCTCCCGATATGGCTAAGATCACCACCCCCGCTTCCGGCCCTGCTATCTGCGGCATCTTCGCCGGCCACCTGACCCTGCATGCCGCCCTCAATAACGAGATCCTGTACCAGTACGAGCCTCTGCAGACCTGGGGCAATGCTGTGTACAACGACAACACCAACAAGCGTAACAACTTCATCACCTCTGACTGCGACAATGTGGACGAAGCCTTCAACCTGATGATGACCATGTGGTCTGAGGAGTGCTCCTACCGTATCCGTTACGGTGAGTACGGCGTCAACTGGGACGAGGCAGACGAGGGTGCTGTTTCCGACCTGGGACTGCCCTGTACCTTCAAGATCATCCGTGATCCTCTGATGGAGCAGAACACCTGCATGTGGTTTGGCGGCGTTGCTTGTACCCTGGTTGTTTACTCCGAGGGTGAGACGGCTCAGCTGGTCGAGGAGAGCAGCCCCTGGATGAAGTATAAGAGTGAGGTCCACGCAGAGTCCCGCCGCCTGTTTGACGAGGCTGCTGCCAAGAACAATCCTCCTGCAGACCAAATTTGTCCTGTTATCGTCTTCACCGAGGATGAGAAGCTGGAGGACGATGATTATCAGGCATACAGCGAGTGCTGCTCCTACTACAAGACCTCCCGTACCGACTTCTGCAAGGGTACCATGGATCCCAACTCTGATGCTGACTGGAATGCTTACTTGGCAAAGCTGGATTCCCTGGGCCTGAAGGGCGCTCTGGACCTAGCACAGTTTGCCTACGAGCGTCAGCTGTAAGATCCTGCTGTTTGATTATCCATAGCAGCGTATAAAACCAACCAAAGCGTACTACGCAGCCGGGGGGAAACTCCCGGCTTGCGTGGGCTTAAGCTGACAGGGCGAACCATTGCCTGTCGGTACGAAAACTATCTAGAAAGGGATGAATCAAATGGCAAAGAGCCCGGTACTTACTGAAAACTCTGCGGTTTATCAGACCGGCTTTCAAAAATTCTGCACTGTGTTTGTAAAGAACTGGCAGCTTCATCTGATGATTCTGTTGCCTTTTGCCTACCTGCTTCTGTTCCACTATGCACCTATGTACGGTCTGCAGATCGCATTCCGTCACTATTCTCCCAAGGGTGGCATTACGAACTCCGACTGGGTCGGCTTTGGCCAGTTTGCAGACTTTTTCAGCTACTATTTATGGGGCAATCTGATTTGGAATACTCTGGCACTTTCCCTGTACCAGATCCTTGCCGGCTTCCCCATCCCTGTTGTCTTGGCACTGGTTATCCATGTCAATACCTACAAGGGACTGAAAAAGGTGGCACAGAATGTTTCCTACATTCCCCACTTTATCTCCGTCGTTATTATGGTCGGTATTCTCAATACCGTCCTGAACCCCATCAGCGGTATGCTGGGTGCCTACAGCCGCCTGACCGGAACGGATTATATGTCGGATATCCGTGGCAGTAATACTGCATTCCGTCATCTGTATGTATGGTCCGGTATCTGGCAGACAGCCGGTTGGAGTACCATTATTTATGTGTCTGCACTTTCTGCTGTGCCTGATGAGCTTCATGAGGCTGCCAAGCTGGATGGCGCAAGCCGTCTGCGCCGCGTCTGGAGCGTGGACCTGCCCACCATTATGCCTACCGTTGCCATCATGCTGATCATGCGCTTTGGCTCCGTTATGTCCGTGGGCTATCAGAAGGCATACCTGATGCAGAATTCCGCAAACCTTCAGGTGTCTGAGATCATCTCCACCTATGTGTATAAGAAAGGTCTTGCAGCGAACAACCTGTCCTACGGTTCTGCTGTTGGCCTGATGAACTCCGTTGTCAATACTACCATGGTCGTGGTGGTCAACTGGATCACCAACCGGCTGACCGACAACGAGATGGGTCTGTTCTAAGGAGGTGGCTGATTAATGTTTAAGAAAAAGAATTCTACCAAGATCAATGAATCCTTTGGTGACCGCGTATTTAACATTATCACCTCCATCCTTCTGATCCTGATTATCATCATCGTCGGCTACCCCTGCCTTTTTGTGGTATCCTGCTCTTTCTCCAGTGCCCAGGCACTGCAGGCAGGCCGTGTGATTCTGTGGCCAGTGGAGTTTTCTCTGGATGCCTACGAGTTTATCCTTGACTTTAAGCAGGTCTGGATCGGTTACCGCAACTCCATCTTCTACACAGCGCTGGGTACGGTCATCGGTATGATCATGCGTATTCTGGCGGCATACCCCCTGTCCAGAAAGAGCTTCCAGGGTCGTAATATTTACATGAAGCTGTTCTACTTCACCACGCTGTTTGGTGCAGGTCTGATCCCTAGCTTCATCCTCCATGTGAAGCTGGGTATGTATGATACCATTTGGCCCACCGTTTTGGCCGCCTGCATCAGCGTGTCCGATATCATCATTCTGCGGACCGCTTTCGCCAGCAGCATCCCCGGTGATCTGTTTGATGCCGCTAAGATCGATGGCGCCAACGATTTCCAGTGTCTGCTGAAGATCGCCTTGCCTTTGGCAAAGGCTATTCTGTCTGTGCTGGTGCTGTACTGTATCGTTGCCCACTGGAATGAGTATTTTACCTCCATGATCTACATTAAGAGCGTCAAGCTGCAGCCGTTGCAGTTGATTCTGCGTCCCATCATGACAGCAGCTTCTGCGTCCATCTCTACCGGCGATATGAGCTCCGGTTCTCAGCAGTTGGCTCAGCAGGGTCTTGACGGTGTCCGCTACGGCTTGATCGTGATTTCTACCGTGCCTGCTCTGTTGGCTTACTTCTGTGTCCAGAAGTACTTCAAGGGCGGCGTTATGGTTGGTTCCGTTAAGGGCTGATTCTTGCTGAATAAAAACCGGACAGGCTTGCCTGTCCGGTTTTTGTTGTCAATCAAGTATGATGAGAATGTAGCCAATGATGAATAGTGTAATTCCGAGAATGAATTCGATCAATCCGACTCGTTTTGCGTAGGTTTCGGTTTTTTCTCCGGTTTTCAGTGCGTTATCAAAGCCGTTGATCAGAGAATATTTTTTGTGAAAGAAGATGAAATAGCCGAAGAGGGAAAAAGCCAAGCCTAACAACAGTGAAATTATTTTCAACACGATCATCTTGATTCCTCCGATGAATTCCATTATTTCTAAAGGAATGATACTGGTATATATGCAAAAAATCAAGGAGTAGCATCGTTTTGGGAAATGATGGCGATCCGCAGACCTCACCAGCCCCCGGACTGTTGCACTGCTATTGGTTCGACTCTCCTGATGATCCTCAAAAGAAAAACCAGAAGTCGCAACGAAAAGGTGAAATGGTACTTGATACAATATGCTTACGATGCGGAAGGTAATCGTTATCCATTTCTTAAAAAAGCGTCTGCTTCGCTTCTGCTTTTGAAAACGATAACCTGTTTTTCAGCACGGTATCTTTCAATTAACTCATATAGCCTTGGTAAGGAGTTGTCCGCAAAGTCTCTGATAAAGCCTTCAAATTCCGGATCCAATTCTTTTTCGATCCAGGGCATATCATAACGACCTTTTCCAAGCCGTTCGGTTGCTCCCTGTAAGCAAATCTCAGTCGGCAAATCGAAGAGAATGACGGTATCACATTTTTTAAGTCGCATCTCAACTGTTCTGCCATAGTTTCCGTCAATTATCCACTGGTCAGTAGCAAAAATTTGCAGTATTTTTTGGTCAAATTCATCTCTCGGAATATGAGTTTTATCGGGCTTGTGCCAAATAGCATCAAGATAATATAACGGCAGGCCTGTGCTTTTGCTGAGTTTTTCCGCAAAGGTGGTCTTGCCGCTACCGGGACAACCTATTACTATGACCCGCTTCATTTGACATTCTCCTTTGCGGTATTGATGGAGGAAATGAGCATAACACGTATACTTGTACAAACGGAGCCAAGAGATTTGTATTCTTCCCCGGATATGTAATTGGTCTTGTATAGTAATTCCAGCCAATACCCAGTTTCATTCGCTTCTTTAAGGGCAATTTGGAGTTTGGCAATAAAATCAGCTTTCCCGTGAGCATACTGCGCTTCACGGATATTGGCTCCAATGGAAGTGCCGCTTCTGCCGATTTGATTAGAGATGATGTTTTCACGTTTTTCCTTGAGCGCCTTGACAAGGTTAATGATCTGTACTGCAAAGTCCATAGACTGCGTTTTCAATTTGCTTTCTGACATAGAGACACCTCCTATTCAAACATATTATAACATGAACATCTGCAGTAAGCAACATTTAGTGAAGTTTGGCTTCGCCAAGTGAGGCAGCGGCGATGCCGCTGTGAAGTATCGTGCTATCACACGAAGTGAAGTTAAGTGTCCCACTCACGCCCACAGGCGCTTCACGCACTGAAGGTGCGCTTATCGTGCCGCAAGGCACACTTAGTTGAAAAGAAACACCTTTTGTCAGTAGACAAAAGGTGTTTCTTTTCTGGAGCAGGGTACGGGAGTCGAACCCGCCTTCACGGCTTGGGAAGCCGTTGTATTACCGATATACGAACCCTGCATCTTGGCATATTATAGCAAATCCTTTTGTAGATTTCAAGGGTAATTTGTATTCCGGATCCAAATTTGGGGAGTACCTATATAAATAGAGCAAAATATACAAGCAGATCCATTGTGTCAATGGGCAAGAGAAACTGCATTGGTGTGCACGGTGTGCGTATTGCTTCGCTACGGCCTGGAGCTATAAATTGAAATATGTTGCCCCAAAAAAGCCTATCCGTATTCCTTTGCGGACTGTCCGGCGGGGCTTTGTGACGGAAATCCTGCATGGATTTAACATTTTTTTCAAAAACCGGTTGAATTTTGGAGGCAGTTGTGTTAGGATATAGCTCGTATACATCTGGTTTTAACACGAGCATTTGCCGGATGTTGTAAGAAATGACATTTTTACTGGAGGAAAAGAGAATGAATGTAGCTGAAATTATGGATAAGCGCAGTGCGTTTTCCTTTGAGGTGTTCCCTCCCAAGACCGATGCCGGCATGGAAAAGCTGTGCGGCAAGGGCGGCGTTCTGGAGCAGCTGTACACCCTGAACCCTGACTACATCTCCTGCACCTACGGTGCCGGCGGTACCAATGTAGGCAAGAACCTGGAGGTTCTGGATAAGATCGTGGCTGACGGCAAGTGCACCGGCGTGACCCACTTTACCTGCATTGGCAACACCAAGGAGGGCATCAAGGAGCAGCTGAACACCTATCTGGAGCACGGCATCAACCACATGCTGGCTCTGCGGGGCGACCTGCCTTTTGGCTGGACCGGTACCGGCGGCGATCTGCATTTCGCAACTGAGCTGGTGAAGTTTGTCCGCCAGGAGTTTGGCGACAAGTTCTGCATTGCCGTGGCCGGCTCTCCCGAGGGCCACATTGCCTGCCGCAGCCTGGAAGCTGACATCGCTTTCCTGAAGCAGAAGCAGGACAACGGCGCTGACTACATCATGACCCAGCTGTGCTGGGATATGGACCAGTTCCGTTACTGGCTGGATGCCATCCGCGCTGCAGGCATCTGGCTGCCCGTGGATGTGGGTATCATGCCCATTCTGGATCAGGCTGCTACCATCAACATGGCCCTGAGTCGTAACGGCTGTGTCATGCCCCGTGAGCTGTGCGAGATCATCTCCAAGAACTGGATATTCCCCAACCCCTTCGACAAGGAGCCTTTCGACGCACAGGCTGCCGAGAAGAAGGAGAGCTTCAAGAAGGCCGGTATCGAGTACACCATCCGTCAGATCGACGAGTACCGTGCCTGCGGTATCAATGGCATCCATCTGTACGCACTGAACAAGTTTGACGATGTTGCCTACATTGCCAAGGAAGCCGGCCTGCTGGACCTGATCTAAACAATATATGCAAATCCCTCCTCTTTCCGGGGAGGGATTTCTATTTGTGTCTGTTCTTTTTACAGGTGAAATGCCACTTTTTCCGGATTTTATCCAAATGTGGGGTTGAATTTCTGCGCGCTCTGTGATAGTATATCGTTGTACGACTGTGGGTGTATTGCGCCCATTTTCCGGTCGGCAAGCAAGTACCGCAATAAGGAGAATGTTTATGCCTCATACAATTGCCGTTGCAGGCAAAGGCGGCGTAGGCAAGACCACCACCTGCGGCATGATGATCGACTACCTGTGCAAGAAGGGGCAGGGCCCGGTGCTGGTAGTGGATGCCGATGCCAACAGCAACCTCAACGAGGTGCTGGGTGTGGAGGTGGAGACCTCTCTGGGTGCCATCCGTGAGGAAATGGCTCAGGCAGAGCTGAAGGGCACTGTCCCTGCAGGCATGACCAAGGCAGATTATGCCGCATTCAAATTCAACTCCGCTCTGGTGGAGGAGGATGATTTTGATATGCTGGTCATGGGCCGGACCCAAGGAAAGGGCTGCTATTGCTATGTCAATGGCGTGCTCAAGACCCAGGTGGACCGCTACGCCAAGAATTACAGCTATATCGTTATGGACAACGAAGCCGGTCTGGAGCATGTGGCTCGGGGGACCCTGCCTCATGTGGATACCATGCTTCTCATCTCTGACTGCTCCCGCCGGGGAATCCAGGCAGCTGCCCGGGTGGCAGAAATGGTGCAGGAGCTGGAGCTGAAGCCCGGCAGGATGGGCCTCATCGTCAACCGGGCACCCGGGGGTGTGCTGGAAGAGGGCGTCAAGGCCGAGATCGAAAAGCACGGACTGGAGCTTTTGGGTGTGCTGCCCCAGGACGAGGGTGTTTACCGATGCGACTGTGACGGTGAGCCTTCCGCCAAGCTACCCGACGCCAATCCCGTGAAGCAGGCGGTTTACGCAATTATGCAAAAGCTGGGTCTGTGATCCGGCAACCTAACTTCGTTAATAATATTTTATTATTATAAAAATCAAACCAAGGGGGAAAACAATTATGTCTTTTGTACCTAAGACGCAGCCCTTCAGCGGCAAGATCAATGCCGTGACCCTGGGCACCGGTGACAAGGCAATCGTCATCGGCGGTCAGAATGTGCTGCCGTTCTACACCTTCGATGCTGCCATCGAGCATGCACCCAAGATCGGTGTCGAGATTTCCGACGCTGCCGATCAGTGGGATGCACCCGGCCTGGTGGAGTTCTACGCAGGTTGCACCACCATGGCTGAGCGTGCCAAGAAGGCCGAGACTATGGAAGGCGCTGACTTCATCTGCCTGAACTTCGAGTCTGCAGATCCCAACGGTGCTGACCGCTCCGTGTCTGACTGCGTGGCAGACGCCAAGGCTGTTGCCGAGGCTGTTGCCATGCCCATCGTCATCATGGGCTGCAAGAACCTGGAGAAGGATGGCGAGCTGTTCTCTGCTATCTCCGATGCCCTGCAGGGCAAGAACATCCTGTGCCTCAGCGCAAAGCAGGAAAACTGCAAGACCGTTGGTGCTTCCGTTGCCCTGGCTTACGGCCAGAAGGTGGGCGCTGAGACCGCTGACGACATCAACCTGGCAAAGCAGCTGAACATCATGCTGAAGAAGGACGCCAACGTCCCCGCTGACAGCATCGTGATGAACATCGGTACTGCCGCTGTGGGCTACGGCTTCGAGTACGTGGCTTCCACTTTGGACCGTATCCGCGACGCTGCTCTGAAGCAGAGCGACGCTGATCTGCAGATGCCCATCATGGCTCCCGTGTCCACCGACACCTGGGGCGTGAAGGAGTCCTCCGCTTCCGAAGAGGATGAGCCCGCTTGGGGCAGCCGTGAGGAGCGCGCCATCGGCATGGAGATTTCCACTGCCGCTGCCAACCTCACCGGCGGCGCTGACGCTGTGATCATGCGTCATCCTGCGGCCATCGCCACCATCAAGAAGTTCATCACTGAACTGGTCTAATCGGAAGGAGGATACATACAATGGCTCTGAAAGGTCTTGACATTTTTAAGCTGTCTCCTAAGAAGAACTGTAAGGAGTGCGGCAGCCCCACCTGTATGGCATTCTGCATGAAGGTGGCACAGGGCGCTGTGGAAATCGACAAGTGCCCCTACTTCTCTGACGACGCAAAGGCAATGCTCAACGAGCAGACTGCTCCTCCCATGAAGACCATCTCCGTGGGCGAGCACAAGCTGGGCGGCGAGACTGTCCTGTTCCGTCATGAGAAGACTCTGGTCAACAAGAATCTGTACGCTGTGTCTGTTTGCACCTGCATGGACGAGGCTACTGTGGACGCCAAGCTGGCTGACGCTCAGAAGGTTGACTACGAGCGTATCGGCGAGCGGATGTACGTGGAGTTCATCCAGGTTGCCAACACCCAGGCGGATCCCGCTGTCTATGCTGCTTTGGTGAAGAAGGCTGCCGCTACCGGCCGTCCTCTGGTCCTGGAGTGCTGGGATGTGGAGTGCGCCAAGGCTGCTCTGGAAGTCTGCGGCAAGGACGTGATCCTGGACGGCGCTACCCCCGAGAACTGGGAAGCTATGAACGAACTGGCTACCAAGGCCGGTGTGGTTCTGGGCGTCTGGGCAGAGAACATCTCCGACCTGTATGACACCGTGAAGGCTCTGGAAGGCAAGGGCAACAAGAACCTGGTTCTGGATGTCACCGGCAAGACTGCCAAGGAGACTCTGGCCAATGCAGTTCTTACCCGTCGTACCGCTATCAAGGATGGCGACCGTACCATGGGCTACCCCTCCATCGTGAACCTGGCCCGTCTGACCAAGGGCGATGCCCGTTTGGAGACTGCTTACGCTTCCATGTTCACTGAGAAGTACGCTTCTATCATTGTCATGTCCGGCATGACCTATGCACAGGCTCCGCCTCTGTACGGTCTGCGTCAGAACATCTACACCGATCCTCAGAAGCCCATGAAGGTGGAGGCTAAGATCTACCCCCTGAACGGTGCTGACGAGAACAGCCCCTGCGCTCTGACCGTTGACTTCGCTCTGACCTACTTCCTGGTCTCCGGCGAAATGGAGCGCTCCAATGCTCCCGTGAACCTGATCATCACCGATGCTTCCGGTATGTCCGTTCTGACTGCCTGGGCTGCCGGTAAGCTGTCCTCCTCCACCGTGAAGAAGACCTTCGAGGAGCTGGACATTGAGAACAAGATCAAGAACCGCACCCTGATCATCCCCGGCAAGGTTGCCGTCATGAAGGGTGAGATCCAGGAGAAGCTGCCGGGTTGGAACGTCGTTGTCGGTCCTCTGGAGGCTGTCCAGCTGCCCAAGTACCTGAAGGATAAGGAGTACGAGGCTGCCGCTGCTGCTGCCGCTGCCGAGAACGCTGCCAAGGCTGCTACCACTGTGGAAGTCAAGGAGCTGTCCTTCGACGAGCTGCTGGCTACCAAGGTTCCCGCCATCGAGGTCAAGCAGTGGGATACCCAGTACAAGGGCTACAACCCCGAGTCCCAGACCTTCGTTACCATCGGCGAGCGTATCCACTGCATCGCTCCCTCCATCCGCAAGGCTATGGACGAGCGCGATCCCGAGTCCATTCTGCAGCGTGCATACGAGCAGATCAAGGCCGGCGCTACCTACCTGGATGTGAACATCGGACCTGCTGAGAAGGACGGTCCCGAGCGCATGATGTGGGCTGTTAAGCTGCTGCAGGAGAACTTCAACAATGTTCCTCTGGCACTGGATACTGCCAACATGAAGGCCATCGAGGCCGGTATCAAGGTCTACAACCGCACCAACGGCAAGCCCATCGTCAA
>JAGAMQ010000023.1 GCA_017624645.1 Oscillospiraceae bacterium | reverse complement strand
GTCACCATACCAACCACGGTAAAGATTGCAGCAACGGCATAGCCCGCACCGATACCGATAATAAAAGGGATCAGCCGGGGCATCTTATAGCGCTTCTGGGTGGCACAAACGATAATGGTCACAAAGGCCACCAGGCCGCACAGCAAACCCACCAGATTATAGGAGCCGTACATTTGAGAGGCATTTGCCTTCACCAGATCCCCCATAGCATTGCCTGCCAGAGAAAGTCCGATCAGTGCCACAGTAGGTCCGATGATGATGGGAGGCATCAGCTTATCCACCCATGCAGTACCGGTAAAGTGGATCACCGCCGCGATGACCACATACACAAGACCGGCAACGGCAGAGCCGAGAATAATGCCGCAATAGCCGTAAGCCACCGCAACACCCAAAGAGCTTAAAAACGCAAAGGAGCTTCCCAAAAACACGGGACTTTTGAAGCGGGTAAAGAGCTGGTATACCAATGTGCCGATGCCGGCACCGAGAATCGCCGCGGGCATTTGGGTGGGCAGGCCGATAATGGCGGGAACAGCAATGGTTGCCGCAAGGATTGCCAGCACCTGCTGCAGCGCAAAAATCAGCATTGCGCCGAATTTTGGTTTGTCTTGGATGTCATACACAAGATTCTTCGCCATGGTTTGTACACACTTCCTTTTTGTCCTTTTTTCTGTTTTTCGACCGAACTCATTATACCATAGCTTGAACGATTGTCCAACTCTTTATGGAATAAAATATCCACAAAAAACAGCCCGCTTATTCGTGCAAAAAGACCCTTCCCGGAGGAAGGGTCTTTTGAAGAAACGGTAAAGTTAGCTGATTAGTAACCGACCTTCTCCCAGCACTCGAAGGGAGCAGCCAGCTCCTCGCTGATGTAGACCGTGGTCTTCTTGGTCTGCAGCATGGTGGAGGGCAGGTAGGGAGTGATGGGGCCGTGGGTGCACAGACGGGAGATCATTCTCTGCCAGGATGAGAAAGTTCCGCAGGTTGCCAGTGCATGAACCTCGATACGCTCCTTTGCACGCATCACATCCAGAGGTCCGATGGTAGCTGCCATGGGAGGTACGTTGGCGATATCGCCGGACTGACCGAAGGTACCGTTCAGGGAGTTCTGCATGATGGTCATGGGATGCAGCTTCACGATCTGTGCGGGCTGGTTCAGCCACTCCTCGATGTCGCCGCTGCCAATGAACTCGGGAATGGGATCCACGAATGCCATATGGCCGGTCCAACCGGGAGAGGTGGAAGCGATGTCAGCGCCGCCCTCGGAAACATCATTGATGATCTTGGAGTAGTCCTTGATGTTCTCATTGGTGGGGAAAATCACATTCTCCATGGGCATACGCAGCTTGGGATCGATCTGCATATAGAAGTACTTGATCATGGAATGGGCAAAACCGGCCTCGTAGGTGATGGGGGCAATGTTGCCGTCCTGGTCAGCCCACTCGTCCTCGGCGATCAGATAGACCTTGGAGCAGTCAACCTGGAAGTAGTTGATCAGCTGTGCCAGAGGAATGTAGGTATCAGGCTCGGGGTTACCCAGGATCATGGTGAAGGTCTTACCAGCCTCGGAAGCGGCCTTCAGACGGGCAAACAGAGTAGCGATCAGGACAGGATGAGGATTCATCATGACCTTAACTTCGAACTCGGGATGCCACCAGGGCTCACGCTGCTCCAGCTCCTTACCGCTCATCTTGCGGACGCGGGCGCAGACTTCCTTGTCCTTGAAGGGCACGAAATCAGCAGGCTGGAAATCAAAGGGGGTTGCGGGATCGACAATAAAGTCTTTCATAGTTTTACTTCTCCTTTCAGAATTACGGATTGTATATTCATCTGATGATCTGTGATCACCAGGTCCGCACGAAGTCCTTTGCGAATCTCACCGCGGTCTGTCAGACCCACAACCTTTGCAGGGTTGTAGGAGCCAACCCGGAATGCATCTACAATGGATGCGCCGGTGTGCTTCATGTAGTTGCGGCATGCGCCGTTCAGGTACAGCTTGGAGCCGGAAATATCGATGCCGCCATTCTCCATGAGCGTAAAGTTAATATCGGTCACATGGTCAAAGCCGGGAGGGTTCATTGCCGCATGGCTTGTCTGATCGGAGATCAGAATGATCCGGTCATCACCCTTGATCCGGCGGATCAGACGCTGCATATAAGGATCCACATGGATGCCTGCACTGTCACTGATCAGTTCCGCATAGATCTCACGGTTGTTGTTCACCGCCTCATCCACACAGACACCACGGCATTCGGGGTACTTAGGCAGGTCGCCGGTGGCATTGGTATGGTGTGTACCGATACACAGTCCGTAGGGCATCAGTGCCTCGATCTGCTGGGGGGAAGCTTCGCTGTGCCCCACAGTGAATTTCACATTGGGGTTAGCCTTACGGGCATCCTTGACAAAATCCAGAATTCCCTCTCTTTCGGGGCCCAAGACCCACACACGGATCAAATCCGCACCTGCATCAATAACAGGCTGATAATCCTCTGCCCGAATGGGACCGGCCCAGGGATTCAGGTGCTTCAGCGAACCAAAATTGGGGTTGATATAGGGACCTTCCATATAGATGCCGGCAATGTTCTCACCCTCCGGAGACTGCATAGCCTCACGAATCCGGTCAATACAGGCAATATATTCCGGGGTGGTCAATCGATAACCCGGAGTTGCCAGAATGGAGGTGGTACCGTGCTGCAGGTGGGAAGGGGCTGCCTTCTTGGGATCCTGCTCAAAACGGACACCGCCACCGGCATGGGAATGGATATCCACCAGTCCGGGACCCACGTACAGCCCCTTGGCATCGATGATGTCACAGCCTTCGGGAACAGGGGTGGTGCGCATTTCGCCGAAATCGGCAATCTTTCCGTCCTCAATAATGAGCACCCCATCCGGGATCAAATGATCCTTCATGACGAGTGTTGCGTTGATAATCGCTTTCATTTCTTTTGTTCTCCTTTCAGAAATACATGCTTCACACGGAACCAGTGGTCGCAAACCACCAGATCTGCCCGCAGACCCTTACGGATCTCGCCGCGGTCTGTAAAGCCTACGGCGCGGCACGGATTGTAGGAAGCATAACGGAAAACATCTACAATGGATGCACCGGTATGTACCATCATGTTCCGGCAAGCCACACTGACAGTGCCGGCAAAGCCGGAGATCTCGCCTGCAGCATCAAACACAACGTCGGTGACACCGTCATAGCCGGGAGGCGTTTCTCCGTCATCATAGCTGCAGTCGGAAATCAAGATCAGCCGATCCTCTCCCTTGATTTTCCGGATCAGACGCTGCATATAGGGATCCACATGGATACCACGGCTGTCACAGATCATTTCTGCATAGATGTCCCGGTTATAATTCACCGCCTCATCCACGCAGACACCCCGGCACTCGGGGTACTTAGGCAGGTCGCCGGTGGCATTGGTGTGGTGCGTACCGATACACAGACCATAGGGCATCAATGCTTCGATCTGCTGAGGGGATGCTTCACTGTGACCCACAGAGAACCGGACTGTGGGATTGATCTTCTTAGCATCCACTACGAACTGCTCAATATTCTCCCGCTCAGGAGCCAAAACCCACACTTTAGCCAGATCACCGGCTGCCTCTACTACCGGCAGGTAATCCTCCCGGCGAATAGGACCGGTCCAGGGATTGGTTTTCCGGTTGGCACCGAACTTAGGATTCATGTACATGCCTTCCATGTAGATACCGGCGATGTTGCCGCATGCAGGGTCAGACATTGCCTTGCGCAGGGTGTCGATATGGGTGATATACTGCTCTGCGTTAAACTTAAAATAAATGGCAGGAAGAATGGTAGTAGTACCCCCCTCCAGATGATACCGGGAGGCTTCCACCGGGTCGGAGGTAAAGGCAACCTTGCCACCGTCATGGGCATGGATATCCACAAGACCCGGACCTACATACAAGCCCTGGGCATCAATGATCTCACACCCTGCCGGGACAGGGGTGGTCCGCATTTCGCCGAAATCGGCAATCTTTCCGTCCTCAATAATGAGCACCCCATCCGGGATCAGGTGATCCTTCATCACCAGCGTTGCGTTCACTATGGCTTTCATTCTACAACCTCACCACCTAGAATAACCGTTTTTACATTCATCTTATGATCAGTGATAATCAAGTCTGCCCTCATTCCCACACGGATCTCACCCCGGTCCAGCAATCCAACCGCCCGGGAGGGGTTATAGGAGGCATAGCGGAACACATCCACGATGGAAGCGCCTGTGTGCTTCATCATGTTCCGGCATGCCACATCAAGGGACAGCTTAGAGCCTGCGATCTCACCGGCAAAATCAAAGCACAGGTCGGTAACGCCCTCATAACCGTCGGGCACAGGGCCGTCAAATACGCAGGCATCGGAAATTAGGATCAACCGGTCCTCACCCTTGATCTTCCGGATAAGCCGCTGCATATAGGGATCCACATGGATGCCACGGCTGTCACAGATCATTTCCGCATAGATGTCCCGGTTATAATTCACCGCCTCATCCACGCAGACACCCCGGCACTCGGGGTACATGGGACGGTCGCCGGTGGCATTAGTATGGTGGGTGCCGATACACAGACCGTAGGGCATCAACGCTTCGATCTGCTGAGGGGATGCCTCACTGTGTCCCACAGAAAACCGGACCGTTGGATTGACCTTCCTTGCATCCATAACAAACTGCCGGATGTTCTCCCGTTCCGGAGCAAGGACCCAAACCTTGGCGTCCTGTCCTGCCGCTTCCACCACCGGCATATAATCCTGCGCCGCCACAGGCGCTTTCCAAGGATTATTCTCCCGGTCAGCACCGAACTTAGGATTCATGTAAGGGGCTTCCATGTAAAGACCGACAATATTGGCACCCTCCGGCTGCTTCATGGCAGCCTGCACCACGCCGATCTGTTCCACCAGCTGTTCCTTGTTCATGTTGAAATACAAAGTCGCCAGGATGCTTGTGGTACCATGCTGCAGATTGTACCGGGCAGCAGGGATCGGTTCCTCGTAGAACCAGTGTCCGCCACCGGCGTGGTTGTGGATATCCACCAGACCGGGACCAACATACAGGCCCTGGGCATCCATAACCTCACAGTCTTCAGGAATGGAGGTGGTACGCATTTCACCAAAACCGGTAATTTTTCCGTCCTCCGCAAAAATAACGGCCTCCGGAATCAGATGATCCTTCATCACCAATGTTGAATTTTTAATTGCAAGCACAACGGGCACTCCATTTCTCCAGGAATCTACTCAACTCTGCCACCACAAGATGCAATGGGCATA
The DNA here is from genome assembly GCA_017624645.1 of Oscillospiraceae bacterium. Lineage (GTDB taxonomy): Bacteria > Bacillota > Clostridia > Oscillospirales > Oscillospiraceae > Faecousia. The sequence goes on along the minus strand of JAGAMQ010000023.1, from coordinate 3,057 downwards.
TTAGCACATGATTATGATATCTGCTTTCCCCTCAACTGTCAATCCTCAAATACTACAGTTTCTTACCTTTCTAAATATTTTGTAGGATTTACACAGAAAAAATTTCGTTGCTCGTTGCTTTTCTCCGGCAGATATGATATCCTTTTTCTATAGAGATTTTAAGAATTCCATTCGGGAGGGTTTTCTATGGCAAATTATACCATCATGCGCCGTCCGGAGCCTATGTGCTGGGAGGATATTCCCCATTTGAATATGGAATATGAATACCGTCACAGAGAGCACAATATCCGGGCATGGGCCCAGCTTTGCTACGATGATCAGGCACTGTACATCCGGCTGCAGGCTGTGGAACCGGAAATCCGTGCAGAGCACCACGGTCCCTTGGGAGAGATCTGTGAGGACAGCTGTCTGGAGTTCTTCTTCAGCCCCATTCCGGACGATGACCGGTACTTTAATTTGGAGGTCAATCCCAACGGTGCCATGTTCAAGGGCTTCGGCACCAATGTTCACACCCTGCAGCGGCTCATCCCGGAGGAAGCATTTGTTGTTCCCAGCATCGCCTTTACCGAAGATGGCTGGGTTGCGGAATACGCCATTCCCTACGAGTTTATACGGCTTTTCTTCCCCGACTTCTCCCCTGCCCCCGGCAGATACATCCGTGCCAACTGCTACAAATGCGGAAATCTTTCTCCCCATCCCCACTGGCTTTGCTGGGCTCCTGTCCCGGAAGAAGCAGGTACCTTCCACCGCCCCGACCTTTTTGGCACCATGTATTTTGGGTAATTATTTTAACAGCAGCCTGTCCGGGCTACTCTGTTTATGCGCAAAAGGAAAGCCAAAAGCAAGATTGCGTTATTTTTGCGCAAATTGTTGTAATTTGATTGATTTTTTTTCAAAACGCGATTAGAATAAAACCACATTACAACAAAGGGGTGCTATAGAATGCTTGACTTGATCGACCGCAAGATCTTGCGCATCCTTTCCCAGGACGGCGCTGCCACTGCCACACAGATCGGGGCAGCAGTAGGACTTTCCATCCCCGCGGTAAACAAGCGCATCCAAAAGCTGCGTCAAGGGGGTGTCATCCGGAATTTCACCCTACTCACCGACAGAGATAAGGTAGGCAAGCCGATCCTCGCCTATGTGCTGATGGTAGTGGCTTCTGCTGACAGCGAACGATTCCTTTCCTATGTTGACAGGGAATCGGACATTCTGGAATGTCATGCCGTCTCCGGAGAGTACGATTATCTTGTAAAGGTCTGCGCTGAAGATGTACAGGCCCTGGAGAACAAGCTTCTGTGTCTGAAAAAGCAAAAAGGTGTGATCAAAAGCCACACCATGCTCTGTCTTATGGAGCACAAATCCCAGTATACTATCCTGCCGGACATTCCGGAGGATGAATAAAATACTACATAAAATAGGAGAATTGCTATGAATGCTGCCAATCTGCTGAACCAGCGCGCCCAGGGACTGTCCCAGGGCAAGATCCGTGCCATGTTCGACAAGGCCAACACTATGACCGGCGTCGTGAGCATGGGCATCGGCGAACCGGATCTGCACACCCCTGAAGCCATCTGCCGTGCCTGCGCAGATGCCCTTCTGTCCGGTTACACCCACTACACCCCCAACGCAGGCTTCCCCCAGCTCCGTCAGGCCATTTCCCAGTACGCTCTGGACGTTCCCGGTCTGTACGATCCCATGACCGAGATCATCGTCACCAACGGTGGCATGGGCGCTCTGTCCCTTCTGATGCTGGTGCTGCTGCAGCCCGGTGATCAGGTGCTGATCCAGAATCCCCAGTGGCTGAACTACGAGTCCCAGATCCGCTTCTGCGGTGGTGAGCCTGTGGGCGTTCCTACCCGCAAGGAGAACAACCTTGTAATGACTGCCGAGGACATCCGCAAGTGCTATGTGCCCGGCAAGACCAAGGCGCTGATCATCAACTCCCCCAACAACCCCACCGGCGAAGTGGTGCCTGTGGAGGAGCTGAAGAAGATCGCAGAGCTGGCTCAGGAGTTGGATCTGCTGGTGATCTCTGACGAAGTGTACAACACCCTGCTGTACGAAGGTGAGAAGGCTGTGTCCATTTCCTCCCTGCCCGGCATGAAGGAGCGCACCGTCGTTATCAACAGCTTCTCCAAGTCCTATGCCATGACCGGCTGGCGTGTAGGCTTTGCTGCTGCTCCCGCACCCATCGTGGCAAAGATGACTGTGCTGCAGGAGAATTTCAATTCCTGCGTCAACGCCGCTGCACAGATGGGCGCTATCTATGCTCTGGAGCATCCTGAGCTTCGTCAGGAACTGAACGATTCCCTCACCGCCCGCCGCAAGGTGGCTTTGGAGGGCATCCAGTCCATCCCCGGTATGAAGTGTAGCAGCCCCAAGGGTGCCTTCTACCTCTTCCCGGACATCAGCAGCTTCGGCATGGACAGCAACACCTTCTGCGACCGTCTACTGGACGAAGCAAAGGTGGTCTGCATCCCCGGCAGCGCCTTCGGCTCCTGCGGCGAGGGTCACTTCCGTCTGAGCTACACCGCCAAGATGGATCAGCTCACCGAAGCTCTGGAAAGAATGCGCAAGTTCTGCGAGAACCTCTAATATCCTGAAAGCAGGCGCCCAGCGCCTGCTTTCTTTTTTCTTGACACAAAATCGGGAATTTAGTATCATTTTATTGTAATATGTTAAAAAGGAGATGTTTTTGCTATGGATCCCAAATACGAGGCATTATTCACCCCCTGGAAAGTAGGTAACGTAGAAATCAAAAACCGTATTGTCCTGTGCCCCATGAGCGGCACTTCCCTCTTCGGTTGGATGGAGTTTACCGGCTGCCATTTTGACAAGGAGGCTGCCAAGTTTTTTTTGGAACGGGCTAAGAACAATGTTGGCCTGATCATCCCCGGCATTGCACCTCTGCGTGATACCATTCTCGGTGGATGGCTGTACAAGAACAAAAAGATGTTTAAGGATCTGGAGATCGTTATGGACGAGATCCTCGAAACCGGTGCCAAGGTCTTTATCCAGCTCACAGCCGGCATGGGCAGAAGCTGGGCAATCACC
>JAGAMQ010000004.1 GCA_017624645.1 Oscillospiraceae bacterium | reverse complement strand
CAGAGATGCCTTGGTTTCCTCCACCACCTTCGCAGCTTCGCTCATTTCCTTTAGCCGGCGGCGGTCAGAGGCTGCGATCTCCTCTACCATGTTCAGCCGGTCCAGCAGATCGGAAAAGTCATTTGCCTTAAACAGCACCGACCAGTAGGAAAGGCTTCCGTCCTCTTCCATGGTGCGGATACGCTCTTTATTTTTACGGTTCAGCTCCGCCAGATGGGCCTCCGCCTCGTCCAGCTCCTCCTGCTTGTCTGCAATCAGCAGGCTGTAGGTGGCGATCTGGTCGTTGAGGTTGGTGGTCTGCTCGTACAGAGCGAAGATCTCCTGATCTATGGTATTCTTCTGGTTCACGATCTTTTCCATGCTGTCCAAATTGTCCGACAGCTGATCGCGCAGACCCTTAATTTCGGAATCCAGCTTCTTCTTATCTTCCTTCAGGGCATCCAGCTGCTGCTTCAGCTCACTGACAGACTCACCCTTGGCAGCATTGACCAGGCTGGGCAGCATGCCCGCAATCAGCGTCACAATCATGATCACTGCAAGCACGCCCGCAAGGATCATTGTAAATGGCTTTCTATTATGCATGATACCCTCCTTTAGACATTCATAAACTTCCGGATGGAAGTCCAGCTTCCCACCACGCCGACAAACAGACCGGCAGCGGCAAAGGTTACGATCATGGGGGTCAGCAGATCGGTGAAGGGTACGAAGCTGAACAGCTTCAGGGTATCCACCACAGCCAGCCTGCCGATCAGTGCGTTATACATCAGCCACTCTACGCCAAAAGCCAGAGCTGCGCCAACCATACCCAAAATGAAACCTTCCACCACAAAGGGCAGACGGATAAAAGCATTGGTAGCACCCACCATTTTCATAATGGCGATCTCATCCTTCCGGTCATACATAGCCAGCTTGACCGTATTGGAGATGATCAGAAGAGACACCACCAGCAGCACAGTGATCACCGCGATGGATGCAATATGCAAAACATTCTGCAATGTGGAAAAGCCCTCTGCCAGTTCAAATGCCGCGTTGATCTTTGCCACACCGGGGATGGTCTCCAATTCTGCCACAGTCTGGTCCATCAGCGCATTATCTGTCAGTGTGACCTTGTAACGGTGACGCAGGTCGCTTGCCTCCACACCGGAGAAAGCTTCGTCTCCCTGATGGTCTTCCACAAAGTCAGCCAGCGCATCCTCCCGGGAAACAAACTCCGCTTTGTGAACATTGACCACCTGATTAATCTGTGTTCCCACACTCTTAGCTTCCGCATCCGGAAGCTCACTGTCGATATACACAAGGATCTCATTGGTCTTATTCAGATCCTCCACCATGATGTTAACATTATAAACAAGCACGGAAAAGCTGCCCACGATCAGCAGGCATGCCACCGTTACACAAACAGCGGCAAAGGACATAAAGCCGTGGAGAAAAATTCCCCGGATGCCCTCTTTCAATAAGTAACCCAGATTATTCTTCATTTGTTTCCTGTCCTTCCATTCCGTCGCTGACGACCAGTCCTTCATTAATGGCAATCACCCGATTGCCGAACTGCTGAACCAGGTCCATCTGGTGGGTAACCACCAAAAGTGTGGTTCCCAGCTTATTGATCTCCTGCAAAAGGCTCATGATTTCAAGAGATCTGGCAGGATCCAAGTTGCCGGTAGGCTCATCGGCAATGATGGTAGAGGGGTTATTGACCAGTGCCCGGGCAATGGCAAGGCGCTGCTGCTCACCGCCGGAAAGCTCATTGGGATGGCGGCGGCTCTTAGTCTCCAGTCCCACCAGCTCAAGTACGTAAGGCACACGCTCCCGGATCTGCTCCTCCTTGGCGCCCACTGCCCGCATAACAAATGCCACATTGTCGTACACAGTCTTGCTCTCGATCAGCCGAAAATCCTGGAACACGACACCCACTGTACGGCGCAGGTATGGGATCTCACGCTTACGGATCCGCTCCAGAGAATAGCCGTTGACATGGACCGTACCGGTGGTGGGCTTCAGCTCACCGGTAATCAGCTTAATGATGGTGGACTTACCGGAACCGGAGGGGCCCACCAAGAAAACAAATTCTCCATCCTCGATCTGCATGGATACGCCCCTAAGGGCATGGGTGCCCACAGAATAGGATTTTGTAACATCGGTAAAGGCAATCATAATTTACTCTCCAAATTTGAGTTTTTATTATCTCGGCATTTCAGAGGAAGCTATCCCCTTGTATTTCTGTTACAAATTGTAACACATTGTAAATCCCATGTCAACGCGGGTATGGGAAAAAATACTTGGCAGATTCACCAAATATTAGCATCTATTTTTGACACTGCCAAACTGACGAAAACTTGGGCCGCACAGCTTTTGTGCGGCCCAAGAAATTCAACGGCTTTCCCGGGAGGACAGGTACTTGCGGACCATCAGCGCCACCTTGAATACGATGGCGTGATCAAACTGCCGCAGATCCAGTCCGGTAAGCTTCTTGATCTTCTCCAGGCGATACACAAGGGTATTGCGGTGGACAAACAGCTTACGGGAGGTTTCCGAAACATTCAGGTTGTTTTCAAAGAACTTATTGATGGTAAACAGGGTTTCCTGATCCAGTGAATCAATGGAATTCTTCTTAAACACCTCGCTGAGGAATATCTCACACAAGGTGGTGGGAAGCTGGTAGATCAGTCTGCCGATACCAAGATTCTCATAATTGATGACACTCTTTTCCGTATCGAACACCTTACCCACATCAATGGCAGTCTGTGCCTCCTTATAGGCATCAGACATCTCACGAAGGTGGGTCACTACGGTACCGATGCCGATCACGGTCTTGATGAACAGCTCGTTGCGCAGAGTATCCTCCATGCTCCGGGCAAGCTTTTCCAGCTCCTCGGCGGTGGTATTGGGGCTCAGCTGTTTTACAACAGCGATATCCGTTTCGTTGATGCTGATGACAAAGTCCTGCAGCTTATCCGGGAACATGCCAGACAGCACATCCACCGTTGCCACATCGCTGTGGCCCACCTGCCGCACCAAAAACACCGCTCTGGGGGCATCAGTGGCAAAATGCAGTTCCTTGGCTCTTATGTAAATATCACCGGAAAGGATGTTATCCATGATGATATTCTTCACAAAGGTGCTTCTGTCATGCTTTTCCTCATAGAAAAGCTTGGCGTTGTTCAGGGCTATGTAAGCAAGGCTGCAGCTGGCCCGCGCCTGCTCATCGTCTCCGGAACAGAACACCGCATATTCCAACTGGTTGGTGGCGCTGACGATGGCACGGAAAGTCTTTTGACCGAAGGTCACAGCACCCTCGGCACCGGCAACCCGAAGGGCCGCATCAGGCCAGCGCTCTCCCAGCAGAGTCGTATCCGTACAGGAGATCACGCAGCCATCGGTATCCATCACGCCAAACATGCGGTCGGTAGCATCCTTTAACTGAGTGATCACATTCTGAAATACACTATTAGACATTTGTGGGTCCTCCCTATAGAAAGTTGCACAAAAACGCATTACACAAAATTGCCCTATTATTGTACATCAATTTTGCACATATTGCAAGTGGTTTTTGACATTTTATTGCAAAAACCCCATCCATTTTTATACATTTTCCCGAAGGAACGCCCATTTTGCCGATTCGTAGTCCGTTCAGGCTGCATAAATGCCGTCGTTTTTTCGTCATTTCTCCAAGGAAGCTACTTCTTCCTCTGTCAGCTCCCGAACCTGTCCTAAGGGCAGATCCCCCAAGATCAAGCACCCCTCCTGTCTTCGCTGCAGGTACAAAACGGGCATATTCCGGGACGCCATCATCCTGCGGACCTGATGATACTTTCCTTCACACACGGTGATCAGGCTCTCCCCTGCCCCCAGGGGTTCCAATTTTGCAGGGCGGCATTGAGTGCCGTCCCCCAGGGTCAGTCCCTGGAAAAATGCCTGCACATCCTCATTGGTGGCAGCGCCCTCATGCCGGGCATAGTAGACCTTTGGAATTTCATGTTTGGGACTGATAAGCCGGTGCAGCAGATCTCCGTCATCGGTAAACAGCAAAAGCCCCTCGGTATCCTTATCCAGTCTGCCCACCGGGTTCAGTTCCAGCTTCCGGTACTCCCCGGGCAGCAGCTCCATGACCGTTGGCTGGTGGGCATCTGCTGTGGCTGTCACATAGCCCGCCGGTTTATGAAGCATCAGCACCACCCTGCCACGATGGCTTAACACAGTGCCATTGAAGCAGATCTGCATTTTTTGCGGATCCACCTTACAGCTTCCATCCTTCACCGGCACACCGTCCACTGTGACTACACCGGTCTTTAATATCCCCTTTACCTGACTGCGGCTGCCCACTGCACAGTCGCAAAGAAATTTGTCCAACCGTTCCATAACTTCTCCGTTCTATCCCTGCCAAGTATGGAATATGGTATATTGCGAACCAATACAAGGAGGGATTTTCATGTTTATGATGACCGCAAAGGTCGACTTCAAAAAAATACTGGTAATACTTGCCGTGATTGCCGGGATCATTCTGGCGCTGGTACTGCTTCTGGGCGGAGACAGCCAACCCACCTCTGCTTCCCCGGTATCGGGAAACGATGCCCGGGTACAGTTCCTGAAGGAAAAGGGCTGGGAGGTCAGCAACTCCCCCCACGAGTCCGGACAGGTACGCATCCCCAAGGACCCTAACCAGGTATTCGAGCGCTACAATGCACTGCAAAAAAGCCAGGGCTATGATCTCAGTCCCTACGCCGGGAAAACCGTCATGCGCTATGTTTACAAGGTAAACAACTATCCCGGTGCCACAGAGCCGGTATATGCCACACTGCTGGTACACAAAAATCAGGTTATCGGCGGAGACATCACCGACACCGCCGCAGGCGGAAATGTGCTGGGACTGCAAAAACAGGCCGCAGCACCCACGGAAACCACAACGCCCACAACCACAACCACCGACCCTACCGGTCAATAAAATTATTTTATCATAGGCGGGATTTCTTGACAAGACCGGCAAACTGTGGTATCCTCAAAGAAAGTAAATACTCTTCAGGGCAGGGT